>NVTR01000018.1 GCA_002732955.1 Marinosulfonomonas sp. | reverse complement strand
TGCACCACGTACCAAGGCATGGCGATGGCCAGAAAGATCGCCGCCATGCCGCTGGCCTCCTCGCATCGCCCAGACCCCGCAACCATCGGCCAACGCGCCGCAACCGCGACACCACCCACCCCCGCAAAGGAGCAAAATACCTGTGCGGGGTATTGTTCTTTCAGGCTGGCAAGGATGGGCAGGTTGTTCGCGCTAACCTCTTGCAAGGTGACAAAATCCGGGTTGTGCTCCAGAATATCCCCCTGCAACGGCACAGTTGATGCCATATCAAAGCGCATATTCTTTTGGTAAAGCGCATAGGGCGCATCCAGCGCCGACGAAAATGCCAGCTTTGGGGCCAACACCGTATAGGCCGACCACACTACCAGCACAGCCGCAACCACGCCCGCCCCTTTTGGTTTAAGCCGCACCAATATCAGGGCCGATATCCCCCCGACCACAGCCAGCGGGCCGCGAAACACTGCCAGTGAATCCCCCAATGGATGAACTGCGCCAAAATGGCTGCCCAGCAACAACACCAGCGGGATCAGGAATATCAGGGAAATCACGTGGCGCATCGTCATCCGGTCCAATTCATACTGTGATCATACTGTGACCATACTGTGGTGGAACATCAGACTGGGCGTCGTATAAGTCAGCACAGGCCCGTTCACAACCGCGCGCCTGATATCACTCTGGCGTGAGCGCTGTGACACATCCCTTGCGCATCCCCGCCGTGTTACCCATCCTAGGACAAACGCGAAACCAAAAGGGAATCCCCCCGATATGCCGACTGAACGCATCACATTTGAGGGCCACAGCGGCCATCCGCTGGCCGCGCGCCTTGATATGCCCCAAGGCGATCATCTGGCCACAGCCCTGTTTGCCCATTGCTTCACCTGTTCCAAAGACATCCCCGCCGCGCGCCGCATTGCCGGGCGACTGGCGGCCATGGGGATCGCGGTGCTGCGGTTTGATTTTACCGGGCTTGGTCATAGTGACGGCGAGTTTGCCAATACCAGCTTTACCTCGAATGTCGGTGATCTGCTGGCCGCCGGAAAATATCTGGAAAGCCGCGACATGGCACCGGGCCTGTTGATCGGGCATTCCCTTGGGGGTGCAGCCGTGCTGCGCGCCGCCGGTCAGATGCCGTCCGTCAAGGCCGTCACCACCATTGGAGCACCGTTTGATCCGGCCCATGTCACCCATAATTTCGGCGACGCTTTGGATAAGATCGAAGCCGAAGGTGAGGCCGAGGTAAACCTTGGCGGGCGTCCTATCCGCATTGGCCGCGATTTTGTGCATGACGTGAACGCCGAGAACCTGGCCCCTGCCATCCATGATCTGAAACGCGCCCTGCTGGTGCTGCACGCCCCCAATGACGCCATTGTCGGTATTGAAAATGCGACGCAGATATTCATGGCCGCGCGCCATCCCAAAAGCTTTGTCACACTGGACAACGCCGACCACCTGATCACCCGTGGCGAAGACGCCGAATACGCCGCCGGGGTCATTGCCGCCTGGGTCGGGCGATACCTGGAGATCGTCCCCCCCGCCGCGCCCATTGGTGCGCCCGAAGGCGTGGTCCGGGTTTCAGAAGTTGACGCCGACGGTTTCCTGCAAGACGTGCATTCCGGCCCGCTGCACCACGTACTGGCCGATGAACCGCTGGCWTACGGCGGCACCAACAAAGGCATGACGCCTTACGGTTTTCTGGCCGCCGGACTTGGGGCCTGCACGTCAATGACGRTCCGCATGTATGCGCGGCGCAAGAAATGGCCGCTTACCGGGGTTTCGGTGGATGTGACCCATGACAAGGTCCACGCACAAGACGCCGCCGGGGTTAGTGGCGCCAAGGCCGACCAGTTCAGTCGCGAAATCCGCCTGGTAGGTGATCTGGACGATGACCAACGCGCCCGTCTGCTGGAAATTGCTGACAAATGCCCGGTGCATAGGACGCTGGAACATTCATCAATGGTGAAGACGACGTTGGTGGCGTGAGCAATTGCCGGCGGCACCCGGTTGCTGAAGATCGAAAATCAAGGCTCGGCGCAGGAAACTAGCACCCTGACCATCGGCGACGTTGAACTGCGCAATTTTGGCGGTAACGGCGGGGTAGAACCCCGCCCTACGGCTTGCTGGAAGGCATCCTCACAAGGTGCAGATGGATATTTGTTGTCAGAAGTAGAAGGTGCACCTTACTGGTCTGATGCGTTAGGGCAGATACCATTTGCAGCTGATACCTATCGAGACTTCAGGCAACGGGGGTACAATCATCAGCGGGCTGCAGAACTTACAGCCAGAAGAGGAGCCCAATTTAGTGAAGGTAAGATTCTGCGCGGCGTAGGTGCCTTTCTAGGTATTACAAAACCTGATACGTCTAACAGTTACGACAATGCCATCATTGCAAGGACTACAAGCTGGGCAAGCGGACGGTGGAGTTTTTCCACTTACGGTGTGAATGGCCGCTACCGAAAAACGAATTCTGGGGTTTCTTACAAAGGGTTGGCGTATTGATGGGTAGGATATTTCTGTTCGTGTTGTTTTCAGCAATTGGTTGGGGGCTAAGTGGCGTTCTTTTGGACATAGTCACTGCGTCTATCGAAAGGTTGCCCCGCGGTGTTTCGTACGGTGTTTCGATCTCCTACATGATGAAAGGTATACTCGTCATCACGATGACAACCTTATTTCTCTCTCATTATGTCAAAGATGTTTTTGCATTGCTTTTGGCGCTGTTTTCTATTGCCATTCTAGTTTCGGTTGTATCGCCGTACCCGAGTGTTCTGGTGAAGGCGGTTGTAGTGGTTGGGCTTTCGGTCGTTAATTTTATTGCGCTAGGTGCCTACACCTTTCTTAGAAATCGCATCGCAAAGCGACCCAAAGATGCGGCCTGAAAAGGGTAGCAGCCCTAAGATCTAGCACCCACTAAGTGCTCGCTATGGTAGCCCGACACGCTCGATCACCTATGCCAGCACTGGCCAGGCGCTGAGCTATGACGCCAACGGCAACATGACCACCWSTTAYGAYGGKCGCACCATGACWTAYGACGGTGAAWNCCGTCCSCTSTCKGTSACCACSGCAGGCGGKGWKCGCACCGAGTAYCAYTACGYCCCSGACGGCMCCCGGCTGATGAAGATCGARAACGAGSGCACTTTGAKCGAGACCACMACCRTNCMCCATCGGYGCGATTGAGGTSCGCAACWMCCAGMSCGGCGGCTATCACACAGGCGCGGACGTGCTGGTTTATCCCCACGCMGTTGTCCGCCGGGCGATGGATGGCACCTATAGCTATCTGCACCGCGACCAGCTCGGCTCGGTGCGGGCGATCACTAATGCGGCGGGAGTGCATGCCAGGCAGTTGGTCTACAAGCCGTTCGACGCGGTCACCTGGGCATGGAGGGTTTTTTCGAAAGAGTTATACGGGGCAAATACTCCGTCGCCTTAATATCCGCCTTTGCGCCGGCTTTCCGGCAGACCGKCGATTTTGCTGCCCTGTTTCGATGGATCCCCCGGAAACAGATCATAGACGTCTTTTGACGAAATCTTTTCGCCCCAGACATCGCCCATTGCTTTAACAATTTTGCGGGTATTAGGCTGGTTTTCGCGGTTTTCAATATATTCTTCGCGYARGWAWTTGATCAGATCCCAGTGCTTGTCGGACAATTCAACACCCTCATCCGAGGCGATAACAYYAGCAAGACCTTCGCTCCAGTCTTCCAGATTGTTCAAATGGCCTTTTTCATTGGTCTCAATCGTATTTCCATCAAATTCGTATGACATTTCGCGCTCCTGAATATCCGATCCTGTTTTCGTTATATTCATATATCACTATGTAAACACCGTTGCAAACCCGGATGATCCGGCATTCTTGTTTATTCGGACAACTGTCCTTCAAATATATTTCCGTTGCCGTCAACAAATTGCACCCGCTGTCCGGTGCGGGTCATCGAATAACATGTCCATTGTTCTGAAGGCRGCCACTGGCTGCAATACTTGTTACCCCGCACTGCCCAGGTTCCCCAACTGTCCTGCCCGGCGTTGTATAATGTACGCCCAGAKCTAAAAAAWTTTTGCTCAGCATTGTCGTAGATCACAACCTTGTCGCTCAGGGTGTCACGGATTTGCTGCCCATCTATTGATTGCCAGTCCTGACCCTGGGCCGCACCGCCAAATATCACCAGTATTAATGCAAATAGCCGCACCATAGYCCTCGCCTGCTTGTCGTCWSCGCGWGTGCAGTCTACACCCGCGCCAACAGCACTCCAATCAAAAGGCCGCGACATGATYCCCCGCTATTCCCGCCCCGAAATGGTAAAAATCTGGTCACCCGAGACCAAGTTCCGCATCTGGTTTGAAATTGAGGCCCACGCCTGTGACGCGCTCGCTGATCTGGGYGTKATMCCKGTGGAAAAYGCMAAAGCGGTCTGGAAAGCCAAAGACGTCGAATTTGATGTGGCGCGGATTGATGAAATAGAAGCTGTCACCAAACACGATGTCATCGCATTCCTTACCCATCTGGCAGAAATCATTGGCAATGATGAAGCCCGCTTTGTGCATCAGGGCATGACCAGCTCGGACGTTCTGGATACCTGTTTCAATCTGCAACTGGTACGTGCCGCTGACATATTGATCGAAGATATGGTGCAACTGCTGGCCGCCCTGAAACGCCGCGCGTATGAGCACAAAGACACCATCCGCATCGGCCGCAGCCACGCGATCCACGCCGAGCCCACGACCATGGGCCTGACATTTGCACGGTTCTACGCCGAAATGGATCGTAATCTTGAGCGCCTCAAAACGGCCCGCAAGGAAATTGCAACCGGTGCAATATCGGGTGCAGTTGGTACATTCGCCAATATTGATCCTGCGGTAGAAKCCCATGTTTGCAAGGCCTTAGGGCTGGAAGTTGAACCAATTTCCACCCAGGTGATACCGCGCGACCGCCATGCAGCTTTCTTCGCCGCACTGGGCGTGGTTGCCTCTTCAATCGAAAACATCGCCATCGAAGTCCGCCACATGCAGCGCACCGAAGTTCTGGAAGCTGAAGAGTTCTTTTCCAAGGGCCAAAAGGGCTCGAGCGCCATGCCGCACAAACGCAACCCTATCCTGTCGGAAAATYTGACCGGCCTCGCGCGACTGGTGCGGATGGCCGTTGTGCCAGCRCTGGAAAATGTCGCRCTCTGGCATGAGCGCGATATCAGCCACAGTTCGGTTG
This sequence comes from Marinosulfonomonas sp., assembly GCA_002732955.1. Lineage (GTDB taxonomy): Bacteria > Pseudomonadota > Alphaproteobacteria > Rhodobacterales > Rhodobacteraceae > NVTR01. Next base: position 41,298 of record NVTR01000018.1, on the reverse strand, counting down.
AACGCAACATCGGACCTGACGCCACGATCACGCTGGACTTTGCCCTTGGACGTTTGACCGGCATGATTGATAAGCTGGTGATATATCCCGACAATATGATGAGCAATCTCAATAAGTTCCGAGGCTTAGTTCATTCACAACGGGTGCTGCTCGCGCTCACGCAGGCTGGTGTCAGCCGAGAGGATTCTTACCGTCTGGTCCAGCGCAACGCGATGCGGGTTTGGGAAGAAGGCAAAGATTTCATGACCGAATTACTGGCCGACCCTGATGTGACTGCCGCAATGAGCGAGGCCGAAATCAGGGATAAATTCGACCTTGGCTACCACACCAAACATGTCGATACGATATTTGCGCGGGTATTCGATTAGCAATCCAAAAGTAGGCTCGCGTTAATCCCTTTGTGACAACCTGAAATTCGTCGCAAATGCAGGAGCAACGCGTGTCCACGGCTTTATCCATGCCCCCGACTCAGGCCGGGTCAAAAGTGCCTGTGCGCATCACCGGGTTAAGCGGTCAGGAAAAGGCTGCGATTATTGTGCGTTTGCTGATCTCTGAAGGCGCTGAACTTCCGCTCTCGGGCCTGTCCGGCAATACCCAAAGTGACCTGGTCCATCAGATGGCCAAGCTCCACCATGTGGATCAGCCAACGGTTCTGGCCGTTGTCGAAGAATTTCTGGCTTCGTTTGATGCAACCGGCCTGTCTTTCCCCGGCGCTCTGGAAGGCGCGCTATCGCTAATGGAAAGCCACGTAAGTGATGAAACTTCCAGCCAAATTCGCAGGCGGGCGGGCCTGGTCGCACATGTTGATCCCTGGGCCAGAATTGGTGAACTGGAAACTGAAGACTTATTGCCAATTCTGGAACGCGAAAGTATCGAAATCGGTGCGGTAATCTTATCCAAACTCAAGGTGGCAGTAGCGGCTGAACTGCTCGGTATGATGCCCGGTGAACGGGCGCGGCGGATCACCTACGCGGTGTCTTTGACCAATGAAATCTCGCCGGTGGTTGTGCTGAATATCGGTCGATCCATCGCCGAACAGTTGGATATGACCGTCGAGCGCGAGTTTGACGTTAATCCCGTGGATCGCGTTGGCGCGATACTCAACTTCTCACCCGCTGCGACCCGTGACGATGTGCTTGCAGGTCTGGAACAAACCGACGCTGAATTTGCCGAACAGGTGCGCAAAGCAATATTCACCTTCGCCAATATCCCTGAACGTGTGGGCCCGCTCGATGTGCCAAAATTCACCCGCGATGTTGACCCCGAACAGCTAATAACAGCGCTGGCAGGTGCCGAGGGCGAGAATGAGGTTGTTGTCGAATTTATCCTGTCCAACATGTCGAAACGCATGGCCGAAACTCTGCGCGAAGAAATGGAAGAACGTGGCAACGTCAAAGAAAAAGACGCCGAAACCGCGATGACAGCGGTGGTTATTGCGATACGGGAACTGGTGGACAGCGGTGACATTAATCTGATCGTTGAAGAGGAAGACGAAGAATAAAGCACCTGTCCGGCGACAGAAACCCGCTACTTAAGCGTTCTTAGATTGCCGGAAACAAAATAGGGTTCGAAAAGAATGCAAATATTAAAACAGTTGCAATTCCGTGGTTGGAGCATCCTGCTGACATTTTCATTTCTTGTATCAGCATTGTTTATCAATGTGGCTTCAGCCGGATCCGTCAATAAAACCAGCTTTAGGTACCGCACCGATCTTGGCGCAAAATCCCCTGCGCTGGATGTCTATTTCGCCAGCGATACTCAAAATGCCCCGGTCATAATATTTATCCATGGCGGCGGCTGGGTTACTGGTAAGAAATCCGCGGYCCACAATATGCCTAGGCATTTTACGGAACTCGGATTTGTCTTTGTATCGCTGGATTATCGCCTGGTCCCAGATGTTCGAATTGAAGATCAACTGGATGATATCGACCATGCACTGGCGTGGATATCGCAAAATATTTCCAAATTTGGCGGAGATTCGGGTAATCTGCACCTGATGGGCCACTCGGCCGGGGYACATTTGGCAACCATGACGGCGCTGGTTCCGGGGCCTCGGGTTGAACGTATGATTGCAAATGGTGCGCTGCATTCCGTCATTTCCAACGACACGCGCGCCTATGATGTCCCCCGTATCGCCGCCCAAGCGCGGGGCGGTAAATTACCCAGACTATATGCAAATGCGTTCGGCACCGATCCGGCWCGCTGGCGGAAKCTTTCACCATTCWWNNCCAGAWWWYGRWYMKSMYSRSWCMGSCRKTCSWGWWGYKYKMYTSYGGGCAGGGCCGCGCCAACGGGCGCAGCGAGTTTGCCAGAGATTTCGCCAACCGGCTTGGCGCAGCGGGAGCAGAGGTGACGCTGTTTGATGGCTCAAAATACAGCCACCGTGGAATCAATGTGGGCGTTGGCAAAGCCCGTGATATCACWGRYGCAATWGAYAAYTTTCTGGCGRACCAAACCGGGMRMTAAAATGNCRYCCTGCTTGTGRTTYWSCCAACCCGGCCTTATGAACTTGGTGCAACAAATGGCGATGCTGGCATCGCCAACCCGAGCAGCCAAGGCCCCATGCCAAAAGAGAAAAATACAAAAAGCAATGCAATGGATTGGCTAAGCAACCTGGCGTTGCGCGCCATTATCGAAACCATGTTGTTGCTGCCCTATTGGGTTCGGGTACCCTCCATGGGCTGGATTGTACGCAAAATTCTGGCCCCCATCGCTGGCTATAACAAACGCAGCGCCGAAAATCTGGAATTTATTTACCCGGATATGCCGACGCAGCGCAGGCGCGACATCGTGGCCGGTGTTGCAGACAATATGGGCCGCACTTTTATTGAAAACTATTCAACCAAAAARTTCATGGCCCGCGTCGCGCGAACTGAACCCTACGGCCCCGGRCTTGAWGCAATGGAAGTGGCCCGMAAAWMCGGCCAGGCGGTGATACTGGTCAGCGGACATTTTGGAAACTACGAAGCCCCGCGCGCCGCGCTGGTAGCGCGCGGTTACAATGTAGGTGGATTGTATCGCGCCGCCCGCAACAAATATTTCAACGCCCACTATGCCCAGACCATGCTGGCCTATGGTGGCCCGATATTTGAGCAGGGACAACGCGGTACTGCTGGCTTTGTGCGCCATCTAAAGCGGGGYGGTYTGCTGGTTTTGCTGTTCGATCAAAACGTAGTACGCGGCAAAAAATTGCCGTTTCTGGGAAGGCCTGCCGCCACAGCAACATCAGCCGCGCAACTTGCCCTGCGCTATAACGCTTTGCTTATTCCGTTCTACGGAACCCGGCGCGAAAACGGCCTGGACTTCGACATTGAGTTCGAAGCACCCATCCCCCATTCTGATCCCGAAACCATGACCATMGCGATGAATACCAGTCTGGAAGCCCACATTCAGGAAAAACCCGAACAATGGTTCTGGATTCATCGACGCTGGAAAGTCGGTCGCTGAAGAAAGTTACATCTCAGGCCTTGAACTGGTGAATTTCGCAGTTCTCCATTTCATGYCCYGACATTTCCAGAAAYGTATTGCCRTGGCCRACAATCGCTAAGGGGCGTGTTGCAAACTGATCGAGCAGGCTAACAAACCCGGCGATCCGTTCTTGGAAAACCTCGTCCGGTTCAACGCTTACGCCATCGTCATTTTCTGGGCCCTGGTGCCACCAGTTTTCACCCAGGTGCTCAAARGCAAGGTGTGCAAAGTCGCCCTGCAGTTCAGCCGGTGAGCGCCCAATATCACAACTGTGCACCAGTTTTTCCCGAGGCTCGGCCATGACCTGCATTTCCCTTGCCTCACCAAATATATATGTGGCGGTCTGTAAGGCCCGCGTCAGTGGGGTGACGATGACATGCCTGATGCCTAAATCAGCAACGAACTGGCGCGCCTCTTTGGCTTGTTGGACACCTTTTTGTGTCAGTCGTGCATCAAAAATCATCGGATCAGAATCGCCGCGTTTAAAGGCTGCATTGAATTCGGACTGGCCGTGKCGGATCAGGTATATCGGCATTTGTGGGGTAAATTCCTTTGCAGCTGGCGGGTTCAGCAATTGCTTTCACGCCCCATCAAATGTTGCAACACTCATTTTGCCGCCGCTATCAGTTTTGCCRGCAATGCATACTYGGCATCCTCCTCCAGTTCATCACCGGCACGCCAGTTGATGTTAGGTCTTCAGGGCCGCTATATCGCCGCTCGCCAACTTTACTTTCCAGRTCGTTGCAATTGCTGTCTTTTTGTCTAATTGGGCGTCTATAAATACAATGACCCATGAACGCTCAGCACATCTACTGCAATTGCGCCGCCGCCAGTATCCGCCCAAATCCGGCCGACTGAATGATAACAGCTACCTGTTCGGTACCAGCGGCCTTGACTGAAATATTCAATGGCTTAGATCCATCCCAGTTTTTAACCTGATCCCAGGACGTTACGATATTGGTATAGCCGATCGTGCGACCAGCATTTTCCCCACGGGTTATCGACGTCTTCTCTAAGGGTTCAAAACGTACCAACTGAACAACCATTGGCTTGGCCCGGCCTTCGGTTGAACTGGCAGAGATCGAAATCCTGCCACCGTTTCTGCTTAGCATCAGTGTAATCGGGCTGCTAAACGCGCGCTCGGTGTCAATCTGGTCGATCACGTCGTTGACCTTGCTGCCAACCACATGAGCGGCACCGCCAATTATCATCTGCGGGGTGTAGATCATCCGGTTGCCCAGGGCCTGCGCATAGGATCTCTGCCGCACAGTATAAGAAGGATCAGCAAATATGTCGGCCCAGCCTATGTAATCCCAATAATCCACATGCAGCGCCAGGGCGAGCACATCGTCCCGCTCGGCCAGTTTGGTCAATAATGCGTCTGCTGGTGGACAGGATGAACAGCCCTGCGATGTGTAAAGCTCCACCACAACCAAATTTGACTGCGCAYTGACGGGTGTCGTCAAAGATACCGTCATCAGCGCCATTAAGCCTGCAATAAATCTAAGCATCGCGTCGTCCATTTTTCGTTTATGCCCAAGCAAGTTCTAACGCATAGCTCTCTCAACTGCTAATCAAGCATTTGCGAGCAATGCTACAATCGATGTGCCAAAAACGAGAGGTTGAAAATTATTGTACACAATGGTATACAAATTTCAACGGCATCCCCTTGAATGCCCGCCAATACTGCTTCATTAGCTTCAAAAGAAACCACAGCACCCAATTTGATCGGAGGCAAACATGCCCATTGTTGTCGGACAAGATAGCTCAAAAACCCGCAAGACCCTGACAGTTGGGGCGCAATCSCTCGCGTTTTATTCGATTCCGGCGGCGCAGGCGGCCGGTCTCGGCGACTTTTCGCGTCTTCCGGCAGCGCTTAAGGTGGTGCTGGAAAACATGCTGCGGTTTGAAGACGGCAAAACCGTTACCGTTGACGATATCAAAGCGTTTGGGAAATGGGGCGAACAGGGTGGCAAGAATCCGATCGAGATTGCCTATCGCCCGGCCCGCGTCTTGATGCAGGATTTCACCGGCGTTCCGGCGGTGGTCGATCTGGCCGCGATGCGCGACGGTATTGTGGCGCTTGGGGGCGACGCTGAAAAGATTAACCCGCTGACCCCGGTTGATCTGGTGATTGATCATTCCGTCATGATCGACGAATTCGGCACACCGCGCGCTTTTGCRATGAATGTWGAGCGTGAATATGAACGCAACATTGAACGCTACACATTCCTGAAATGGGGCCAGAGCGCGTTTGACAATTTCCGTGTTGTGCCACCGGGCACCGGCATTTGCCATCAGGTGAACCTTGAATACCTGTCGCAAACTGTCTGGACTGATACTGACCAGAACGGCGAAACTGTGGCTTACCCCGATACCCTCGTGGGCACCGACAGCCACACCACCATGGTTAACGGATTGGCTGTCCTTGGCTGGGGTGTTGGCGGGATTGAGGCCGAAGCGGCGATGCTGGGCCAGCCTATTTCGATGCTGATCCCGGAGGTTGTCGGCTTTGAGCTAACCGGTGAAATGACCGAAGGCACCACCGCCACCGATCTGGTGCTGAAAGTGGTGGAACTGCTGCGCGCGCAGGGCGTTGTCGGCAAATTCGTGGAATTTTTCGGCAGCGGTCTTGACCACCTGCCACTGGCCGACCGCGCCACTATCGCAAATATGGCCCCGGAGTATGGCGCCACCTGTGGATTCTTCCCGATAGATGGTGAGACCTTGCGCTACATGCGTGTGTCGGGGCGCAGTGAGGACCGGATCGCGCTGGTGGAAGCATACGCGCGCGAAAACGGCTTTTGGCGCGACGCGGATTACAACCCTATTTACACCGATACGCTTAGTCTGGATATGGGAACCATTGTTCCTGCGATATCCGGGCCAAAACGTCCACAGGATTTCGTTGCATTAACCGATGCCAAAGCTGCGTTTCGCCGCGAAATGGACGAAACATTTGTGCGCCCGATGGATATGGAAATGCCGGTTGAGGGTGAAGATTACACGATGGAAAGCGGCAAGATYGTTATTGCTTCGATCACATCCTGTACCAACACCTCAAACCCTTACGTGATGATCGGTGCCGGGCTGGTGGCTAAAAAGGCTGCCGAACTTGGCCTGAACCGCCGACCTTGGGTGAAGACATCGCTGGCACCGGGCAGTCAGGTGGTCAGCGAATATCTGGAGGCCGCGGGCCTGCAAGAACATCTGGACACCATTGGCTTTAATCTGGTCGGCTACGGCTGCACCACCTGCATCGGTAACTCTGGACCGCTGCAACCGGAAATTTCCGCCGCTATCCATGATGCTGATCTGGTTGCCGTGGCGGTCCTGTCGGGTAACCGTAACTTTGAAGGTCGGATTTCCCCGGACGTGCGCGCCAACTATCTGGCATCCCCGCCGCTGGTGGTTGCCTACGCGCTGGCMGGGACGATGGACATAAATCTGGCCACCGATCCCCTTGGGCAGGATAAGAACTTTCAGGAYGTTTACCTGAAAGACATCTGGCCCACGACCGAAGAAATATCCGAACTCGTGGACAAAACCGTCACCCGCGCCGCGTTCATGGAAAAATATGCCAACGTCTTTGACGGCGACGAMAARTGGCRGGCRGTGGCAACCACKGACAGCCTGACCTATGACTGGCCGTCMACWTCRACCTAYGTGCAAARYCCGCCCTATTTYMARGRCATGAGCSCCGARSCTGGCACCATATCMRACGTCRMRGAYGCMAAAGTKCTGGCCATTCTGGGTGATATGGTCACSACRGATCAYATYTCMCCYGCCGGGTCTTTCACCGCCGACACCCCCGCYGGCCAGTATCTGGTGGACCGTCAGGTGCMACAGCGYGARTTCAATTCCTAYGGCTCRCGWCGCGGYAAYCATCAGGTGATGATGCGCGGYACATTYGGCAAYATTCGYATCAGAAACGAAATGYTGGAYAAYGTCGAAGGCGGCTACACCMTTGGCCCSGACGGKGAACAGACYTCGATATTTGACGCCGCCATGGCGCATCAGGCCGCCGGTACSCCGCTGGTKATTTTYGCVGGCGARCAATAYGGTGCKGGYTCATCSCGYGRCTGGGCCGCCAAAGGCACCGCCCTGCTTGGGGTAAAGGCSGTGATCGCCACCAGTTTTGAACGCATCCACCGTTCCAACCTTGTCGGCATGGGGGTGATCCCGTTTGAATTCACCGGCGGTGACACCCGTAAATCACTGGAACTGAAGGGCGATGAGACTGTCTCCATCACTGGGCTTGAGGGCGACCTCAAACCTTTGTCCGATGTTCCGGCAACCATTACCTACGCAGATGGTACGGTGAAAGAAATCACCCTGAAATGCCGTATCGATACCGAGGTCGAAATCGAATACGTCGAAAATGGCGGTGTGCTGCATTACGTGCTGCGGAACCTGGCTAAGTCCTGACTTTCAGGCGATCGGAGCCATCTATAATCGGCCAATACCCGAAATGTTGTCCCGGTCGCCAGCACCCGCTTGGCCGGGGCAGYRTTAACCGCCCTGCCCGAGCTGATTTCACTATCCACGACCTGAACAACGACAGGCGATATCGAAATTCGCGTACTATGACGGAAGAATTGAAACAATTTGTTTCTACATTTTGTACGCGTTTTTACTCGTTTGTTTAGAATTCTCACGCTACATTTTTGCCATGCAAAGGCAAAAAAATCCAATCCGTTTTATCACACGCTACGTGCCGCTTCCTTTTTTGGAAGCTGGAGTACTTTTGTTATTGGCGATTTCGGCATCTTATTTTGGCTGAGCCTACAGGGTGCTATTCCTGATCTTGCGCAAGGGCGATAGCTGGCCCCAGTTCATTCTCGATGCGCCGCTTGGTAATTGCCCCGACAAAACGCAGCAGTATGTTCCCGTCACCGTCCAGCAAAAATGTCTCGGGTAAACCGTAAACGCCCCAGTTGATCGACTGCTTACCATTTCTGTCAGTTGTAATGGCGATAAACGGGTTYCCCAGATCGCCCAGAAATTTCAACGCGTCAGCCGGGCGGTCTTTTTGATTGACGCCATAAACCGGAATTTCCTTAGCAAGTTCAATCAGATTTGGATGYTCAACCCGACAAGGTGCGCACCAGCTGGCCCAAAAATTTACCAGCTTGACCTCGCCGTCCTGAAAAACRGAACTGTCAAATGTCGGGTAGTCACCYAGCTGGTTAGCGGATATCRCAGGCGCGCTCTGTCCTATCAAAGTGGACGGTAATGCGTTCGGGTTTTCCCGATTCATTCCCCACAAAAACATGAATGCCAAACCTGCAAATACAATTGGCGGGGCCAGCATAAGCGGCGATATTTTAGCCATTTTTTRTTTTCCTTAATTCAGCTTGGTCAAGCGCCAAACGCATTTTCACCGAACGCGCCCAYGTGGCCCAGACCAGAACCACCAGCAACAGAATCGTCGCGCCATAAGCTGACAGAACTTCAACCCCATATTTTCCCAGATCAGGCATCATGCCATCCTTTCGCGCGCTTCAAGAGCATGTAATCGGCGTACGCGAATTTCGGTGCGGGTACGGATCAGGACCAGTGCAACAAACAACAGCCCGAACCCCACCATTGTAAGCACCAGYGGTTGCCAGAATACGTCTGAGACGTGTTCCTCCTTATCCAACGAAAGCGACGCCCCCTGATGCAGCCCCTGATTCCAGAAATTCACTGCATAGCGTGACAGCAGCGCGAAAACCGAACCCACAAGACATAAAACCGATGTTAGATCGGCWGCCGTATCCGGGTTATCAATCGCCTGCCACAGGGCCAGATAGCCGAGGTAAAATAAAAACAGWATCAGGAAAGAAGTCAGGCGAGGGTCCCATACCCACCAGGTCCCCCACATCGGCTGCCCCCAGATCGCACCGGTTATMAGTGCAATCAATGTCATAACCATGCCAATCGGGGCCGCAGCCTTAGCCGCCAGAACCGATACATGGTGGCGACGCACCAACCAGACCAGCGACGTTATCAGCATCATCACCCAGGCATTGATCGCGATCATCGCACTTGGCACGTGGATGTAGATAATCTTAACCGTCGCACCCATACGATAATCGTCGGGCGTAAAGAAAAACCCCCAGATGATTCCAATGCTCAGGGCAAGCGCGGCCAGCCCTGCGAATACCGGAACCAGCCGGCCAGTCCAGCCCATGAACAGTTTCGGATTTGCATATTTCCAGATCGACATATCTGCTTCCTAGCCCGTAATTCCGCCAGCCACCATACACATCGCGTTTACCCCCTAGCGCAGATTGACGCGGATCGCGGCGGCGGCGGCAAATGGCAGTAACGCGATTGCACCGAATGTAATCCCAGCCAGCATCAGTAACGGCGTTCCGGTCGCCAAGCCCTCTGCCCCGCGTCGCGCAGCTTCKGTGCCGTATATCAACGTTGGCACATACATCGGCAGCACCAATAAYGAYAATAACAGCCCGCCGCGTTTYARRCCYACAGTCAGYGCYGCGCCAAATGCGCCGATTATCGACAGGGCCGGTGTGCCRATYGCMAGYGACACCACCAGCCAGAAATAGCCTTCAACCGGCAGGTTCAGAAACACCGCGAAAACCGGCGCTGCCAAAGTCAGCGGCAGGCCCGAGGTCAGCCAGTGCGCCACCCCCTTGACCAGCACGACYGTCTCCATCGGGATCGGTGCAGTGGCCAGCAGATCCAATGAGCCGTCCTCATAATCCAACTGGAAAATTCGGTCCAGCGATAGCAAGCAGGCCAACAGCGCGCCCAGCCACAATATCCCCGGCGCGATTTTTGACAGCAGCGCTGAATCCGGCCCGACACCAAACGGCACCAGCAACGTGACAACCAGAAAAAATGCCAGCCCAAGCCCAAAACCACCGCCAGCCCGCATCGCCAGTTTCAGGTCTCGCATCAACAGCCGGGTCATGTGAACGCCTCATCAAAGCCGTCCACGCTGAACGCTTTTGTGGCGCGAAAYTSGGCGATATCCAGTGTGTCGGCCTTTACGCCAAGGTCAATATGGGTGGCAATYAACGCTGATCCRCCGCCCGCCAGATGCGCCGCTATTGCCGCGCCAAACATTGCTACACTATCGGTATCCAACGACACCGTCGGTTCATCCAGCACCCAAACAGGTCGCCCGGTCACCAACAGGCGCGCCAGCGCAAGGCGGCGTTTTTGCCCGGCCGACAGGTTTTGCGCCACTCGCCCGGTTAATCCGACCAGATCAAACGCTTCCAAAGCGGGTTGTATTGACCCGGCCCCATAAATCCCGGCCCAGAAATCCAGATTGTCTTCGACACTTAGTGTCACCTTCAACCCGTCCGCGTGGGCACCGTAGGCTATCGCATCCGGCGCGACATGAACCATTCCTGCTGCAGGTGGCTGCAAACCCGCAACTGTTCGTAACAACGTGGTTTTTCCCGATCCGTTCGGGCCGCGCAAGATCAGCGCTGACCCGGCGGCAAGGGTGAAATTCACACCTTCCAGCACCGGCACGCCACCACGCTCAACGGAYAGATTTTCAACGGTTAAATCCATAACACCCGCTTACCCCATCAATTGCTTGGCGAAAAGCAGGATCAAACCGGAAACAGTGCCAGAGCAACCCGGCGTCCTTCGGACAGCAGCACATTGTAGGTGCGGCACGCCGTGGGCGAAGCCATAATCTCGACCCCGATCCCTGCCTCTTCCATACTTTCGCGGAACTCGACCGGGATGTGGGTGATCTCGGCCCCGGTCCCAACAAGAAGAACGTCAATATCGTCCGCGRCGKCAACRAGCCCTTTGGTGTTCGAATAGCCCTCCCAGCTTTCTACACCTTTGGGATGAACTAAAATTGACCCCTCAAACACCTGCCCTGCCACCCGAAAGAACCCCGGCCCGTAGCCATCTATCGGGAGGGCATCACCAAATGATACCTCATGGAATTCCAACCCTTTAGCCATCAGGAAATATCGCAGTGCGGGCGCGWTCCAGATAATCCATCAGCGCTTTATCCCCCAGTAACCGCCGTCGCAGCGCCGTATCGGCAGGTGAGCCGGCAGCAGCATCCAACATCGGCGCGACGCTTGCATCAGCCGCCGTTGGTTTGTCGCCAAACATGAACTTTTGCTTGCCRATCYGGGTGRCRATGGCCYTCAGGTCGGCRTCGGCGCGTTGCAGTTGCTCTTCAAAACTATGCCGCCCCATCCCTTGCCCGTAAAGCTGCGTYTTCACACCTTTACGGATTCGTTTTGTCACGAACCCACGTACTACTGCCGGGATGACATCAAAAAATTCTGCCTTCACATGTTCCCAGTTTTCATCATTCATCCAGCGATAACTGACACCGACAAAGTAAAAATGCTCCTCTACCATGCGAATAAACGCACGGCTGATGGCGCGGTCCTGCGCTGACAGGCCTTCGTCAAAATCATATGGCAGGGTCTTTTCCAAATGCTCACGGATCGCGTCACTGTCGGCAATTGTCTGATCACCATCCAAAAGCACCGGCAACTTGCCTTTCGGCGATTTKCKCGGATCGCCCAGTATCGTATCATATTCGACCCCGGCCATTTTCAACAGGCACATGGCTTTGGTGCTGAACGGGCTGGCACTTGGGGCACCAAACGCGGGTGGAAAAACGATTAAACGCATCATTTCAGGCATCCTATTACACAAGCACTAATCGAAGAACGGTAACCCGGACAGCGCCGAAACCGCAATGATCAGATAGGCGACCGTTCGGTAAACCCGYTCKGCCCCTGGTCGAAACATCCATGCCCCCGTCMTRTTCCCGACCAGATAGGGCACCGCCACCATCAGCCCCAAACCWATGGCCGAGCCGATCAACTGACCAAACGCCGCCATCACCAGAAGCATCATAATGTCAGCCAGTATCAGGTAAAGCATCAGATTGGCACGCACCACACGCGCAGCCCGGGCGGACGCCATATAAAGCATGATCACCGGTGGCCCGGCCAAACCCACACTGCCCGCCAGCAAACCACTAAGCGCGCCTGAGCCATAGATCATCGGACGCGTCAGTGTGCCGCGGTATCGTAATCCACTGACCAGCAGCGCCAATAACAGCAGTGTTACAAACGAAACCCCATAGCGAAATACCTCGGATGCCACCTGTGTTAACGCATAAACACCAAACGGTAATGCAATCGCCATCCCCGCCCCAAGTCGCATAACATCGCGCGGATGCCCGTCGCGGATAGAACGSGGCACATTTGGCAATGGGCCGATCATATCCATGACCACCATTGTGGTCAGGGCTTCAAAGGGGGACAAAAACTGCCCGGCAACCGGCAGGTAAATCATCGCCGTGCCAAAACCGGAAAAACCGCGCACAATGCCCGCAACCAATGCCACCGTCAGCAACCACATCAGCCCCGGCGTTGCCGTGACTGACGCAATCAGATCAGGCATCAATGTTGGCGTATTGGGTTCCGGCGTCGGCGTCGGGCTTGGACCAGTCGCGTTTTACGCCGAGATACAGCAGGATATTTGTCGCCACAAAAACAGATGAATAAGTTCCGACAATCACGCCCCAGGTCATCGCGAATATGAACCCGCGGATCACGTCACCGCCCAGAACCAGCAGCGCAATCAGCGCCACCAGAGTTGTCACCGACGTCATAACTGTGCGCGCCAAGGTGTCATTGATCGATAGGTTCAACACACCTTTCAGGTCCATCTTTTTGAACTTGCGCAGATTTTCCCGCACCCGGTCAAACACCACCACAGTGTCGTTCAGCGAATAGCCCACAATGGTCAGCAATGCCGCKATAATCGCCAGATCAAACGGGATCTGGAACAGTGAAAAAATTCCGATTGTCAGCACCACATCGTGAATCAATGCCGCAACCGCGCCCAAAGCAAACTGCCATTCAAACCGCAGCCAGATATAGAACAGCACCGCCGCTATCGCCGCKACAACAGCCAGTATTGCCGTCTGTACCARTTCGCCGGACACCTTCGGGCCAACGCTTTCAACCGATGGAAAAGTGATCGACGGATCGACTTCCTGCAAAGCGGCCTCGACAGCAATTATTGTGTCGGCGGCGATGCTTTCATCACCTTCCTGCGCCTCAAAACGGATCATCGCTACATGCTGATCGGCGGCAAATGTTGGATCAAACACCTGGGTAATGGTCACATCACCCAAGCCAAGGGGCTGCATCGCATCGCGGTAAATCCCGACATCAATGGCCTGACTGCTTTCGGTACGGATCGTGGTGCCGCCTTTGAAATCAATGCCAAAGTTCAGCCCCATGACAAAGTATAGCACCAAGGCCAGCACCATCATCAGCAATGACGCGCCAAGGGTAATTTTGGACGTCTTGAAAAAATCAATCTTTGTTTCGGTTGGGACAAGTTTCAAACGCATCTGCTTAAACCTCGATTGTCTTRGGTCGTTTACGTTCAAACCACATCACGATAATCAGTCGGGTCACGAATATAGCCGTGAACACCGATGTCAGAATTCCGAGACCCAGTGTCACCGCAAAGCCCCGTACCGGACCGGAACCCATGATGAACAGGATAACRGCCGTTATGAACGTGGTGATATTGGCGTCGATGATCGCGCTTAGTGCTTTTTCGTAGCCCAGCTCAATGGCCCGCGCCGGGCCTTTGGCGGTCTTYAGCTCTTCGCGTATTCGCTCAAACACCAGAACATTGGCATCCACCGCCATCCCGATGGTCAAAACGATCCCGGCAATACCGGGCAAGGTCAGCGTCGCGCCGATCAGGCTGAGCAGGCCAAATATCATCGCCACGTTAATGATCAGCGCTATATTGGCAAAAAGCCCGAACAGACCATAGCTGGCCCCCATAAACAGCAGCACACCAACAAAGGCGACCATGCTGGCAATCTTGCCGGCATCAATGCTGTCCTGCCCCAGTTCTGGTCCGATTGTGCGTTCTTCCAGAAAGGTCATTTCCGCCGGTAACGCCCCTGCCCGTAGCAGGATCGCCAGTTTTGTTGATTCCTCAACCGTGAAATTGCCTGAAATAATCCCCGAGCCACCGGCAATATGATCGCGGATTGTTGGCGCGGAGATCACTTCTTCATCCAGCACAATAGCAAAGGGCGAGCCGATGTTTTCAGCTGTATAAGTGCCGAATTTTCGCGCACCCGTCGGGTTGAACCGGAAATTCACCGCCGGGCTGCCATTTTGGTCAAACGCGGGTTGCGCATCCACCAGATCTTCGCCGTTCACCACCGGTGTCGCTTCGAGGATATAAAACACCCCCTGCTCGTCGATTGAAGGATAGATAATCTGGCGCGCACCCGGGCTTGTGTCCCCGTCACTGGTGCGCCCAACAACCGGATGAAAAGTCAGGCGTGCGGTGGTGCCAATCAGCGCCTTTAGTTCCTCAGCCGAGCCAATCCCAGGCACCTGTATTAAAATACGCCGATCACCCTGCCGCTGAATAGTGGGTTCGCGTGTGCCAACCTCATCAACGCGGCGCCGGACAATTTCCAACGATTGTTGAATTGTGCGATCATCTGTGGCCAGCTTTTCCGGATCGGACAGGTTAACGATGATAATATCGCCCTCGCCGCGCACTTCGATGTCGGTTGACCCAACCCCAGCCAGCGTCACCACCGGGCGCGCCAGTCCGCGCACCAGTTCCAGCGCGCGCGCCATGCCATCGGGTTTTGAAATCTTCACCCGCAGTTCATCCCCGGCCGAGGGCTGCCGACGTATTGTGCCCACTGTGGCGCGTTCATCCCGCAACACATCGCGCAGCTCTGGCCAGTACCCGTCCATACGGTCGGTGTAGACATCTTCGACCTGAACCTCGGCCAACAATTGCGCACCACCGCGCAGATCAAGCCCAAGGTTCACCAGAGAATTAGGCAACCACCCCGGCCAGGCGTCCCGCGCCGCCGCCAGTTCTGGCGTTTCTCCAGCATTTTCAATGGCGATCAGGGCATCGTTATGCCCCTCAACACGGGAATAAAAACCGTTCGGTATCGCTAAAGCCAGCCCAAGTGCGACCAGCCCCCAGATAACGATCCGTTTCCAAAGCTCAAATTGCAGCATTGTGCCTGCCTATATTATCGGATCAGTCGGATACCGGTTCGGTTTTGGAAATCACCTGCGCAAGGGTAGACTTCACCACCCGCACCTTAACGCCAGATGCGATCTCAATTTCAATTTCATTGTCGTCCTTGACCTTGGWCACTTTGCCCATGATGCCGCCCTGCGTCACTACCTGATCGCCCCGGCGCACCGCAGCCACCATGGCGTTATGATTTTTGAGCTTCTTTTGCTGCGGACGGATCAGCAGAAAATACATAATCGCAAAGATCAAAATCAGAGGAATAAAGCTGGTAAAAGCCCCACCGGCTCCTCCGGCTGCTTGCGCATAGGCAGGCGTTACAAACATGGCATGTCCTTTTAGGTTTTCGGGTATCCCGCCCAATTGATTGGCGCGAACCCTATATGTGGCTGATTTGCTTGGCAAGCAAGGTCGCGCGGGTTTTTAACGTGAAATAATTGCCGCACCTGACGGCGCGATTTTTATTACTCACCCCGGACCATGTCCGGGCCTCGGATTTGCGCGCCGCGCGGAAGTATTTTGAAAAGGAGAAGGGTAAGGTCCGTGCCGGATATTTATTGAAAGGTCCGTTCAATAACGGACGTTTCATCGTCGCAGGTTTTACGCCATAACCCCGTTAATCGATTCAAACTCAGGACTGACCAATGCACGATATCCGCGCCATCCGCGATAACCCACAAGCCTTTGACACGGCGATGTTACGTCGTGGGTCTTCAGTGTCGTCGTCCGAAATATTGGCGCTGGATCAGGCCCGCCGCACCAGCATTCTGGCGGCAGAAACAGCACTGGCTGAACGCAACGCCGCGTCGAAACTAGTGGGGGCAGCCAAAGCCAAAGGCGATGAAGCCGAATTTCAACGCCTGCGTAGTTTAGTCACTGAAAAGAAGGGCGAAATTGCCAGACTGGATGAAGAGGCCACGGCACATGACGCCACGCTGCGCGACGTTCTGATGGGCTTGCCCAACATCATGTATGACGATGTTCCGATTGGTAAGTCCGAAGACGATAATGTCGAAATTCACACCTGGGGCAGCCCGAAAAACTTCGCGTTTGATCCAAAAGAACACTAYGATTTACCCGCAGCTATTGGTCTCGATTTCGAAACCGCTGCCAAACTTTCCGGCTCGCGTTTTGTCCTGCTGCGCGGTGCCATGGCCCGCCTCAACCGCGCGCTTGTTCAGTTCATGCTGGATTTCCACACAGAAAAGCATGGGCTAACAGAGATTAACTGCCCGGTGCTTGTGCGCTCCGAGGCGATGACTGGCACCGGCCAGTTACCAAAATTTGCCGAGGACAGCTATCAGACCACCAACGGCTGGTGGCTGATCCCCACCTCCGAAGTGCCGCTGACCAACACCGTCGCTGATGAAAWTCTCGACGCCGCAGAGCTGCCAATCCGCATGACAGCCCACACGCTGAACTTTCGCTCGGAAGCCGGTAGTGCCGGCAAAGACACCGCCGGTATGTTGCGTCAGCACCAGTTTGAAAAGGTGGAAATGGTGTCCATTACCCACCCGGACGCGTCCGAGGCTGAACAAAAGCGAATGACCCAATGCGCACAGGACATTCTGGAAGCGTTAGAGCTTCCCTACAGAATTGTATTGCTCTGCTCGGGTGACACCGGCTTTGGTGCGCGCCGCACCCATGATCTGGAAGTCTGGATGCCCGGCCAGAACACCTACCGGGAAATAAGTTCTGTTTCTACGTGCGGTGATTTTCAGGCGCGCCGGATGAATGCGCGCTACCGCGACGACGCTGGCAAACCACAATATCTGCACACTCTGAACGGTACCGGCGTCGCCATTGGGCGCTGTATAATTGCGGTTCTGGAAAACGGACAAAATGCAGACGGCTCTGTAGACTTACCAAATGTACTACACGCCTATCTTGGTGGGAAAACCCGGATTTCACCCAAAGGCGAACTGGAATAGACTTCCAACTTCTTCTTTTCCAAAATACTTCCGCCGGAGGCAAATCCGAACACCGGACACCGTCCGGGGTGAGACAAAAGAAATCGCGCCCTTTTGGGCGCGTCAATCATCATAAGTGCGTTTGCTAATATGTTTGCGCAACTTGCTTGGCCCRGCTTTCTTCTTCCCCTTATAGGGGTTTTTTTCCGACTGGCTGCGAAATGTCAGCCTGATCGGCGTTCCCGGCATRTCAAAGTCAACCCGCAACCCATTGACAAGATAGCGGGARTAGCTGGCAGGCAGTTTATCCGGGWACGACGCCATAACCACGAATGCGGGTGGACGTGTTTTCACCTGGGTCATGTAGCGCAGCTTGATGCGTCGTCCGCCGGGTGCGGGCGGCGGATGCGCCTCAACCATGCCAGCCAGCCARCTGTTTAGCCGCGCCGTTGGTACACGCCGGTTCCAGACTTCATGGGCCTTCAAAATCGCGCTGTGCAAACGATCAATACCTTTGCCGGTTATGGCCGAAACTGTCACCAGAGGGGCACCACGCAATTGTGGTAAAAGCCTCTCAAATTCCTCYCGCAACTCCTTTATTTTACTGTTCTTATCTTCCTCAAGGTCCCATTTATTCACCGCAATCACCACCGCGCGCCCTTCGCGCTCGGCCAAATCAGCGATCCGTAAATCCTGTTGCTCAAACGGGATATCCACATCCAGCAGAACCACGACAACTTCGGCAAATTTCACCGCCCGCAGCCCGTCGGCCACCGACAGCTTTTCCAGTTTTTCCTGCACCTTGGCTTTCTTGCGCATCCCGGCAGTGTCAAAGATGCGTACCGGCACATCTTCCCAGTCYAATGACACAGATATYGCGTCACGGGTGATCCCCGGTTCAGGCCCGGTCAACAAACGGTCCTCGCCTAAAATTTGGTTAATCAAAGTTGATTTACCGGCATTTGGCCGCCCCACAACAGCCACCTGCAAGGGTCGCGATTTGCTCGGCACCCGAGGGCCGTCTTCTATATCCACGTCCACGTCTGGCGCATCGGGCGCGTCCTGCTCTGCCCTTTTAGCGAACTCATCAGCTATTGGCATCAGTGCAGTGTAAAGATCGTTCATACCGATGCCGTGTTCTGCCGACATGCGGATCGGCTCGCCTAACCCTAATGAGTAGGCCTCCAGCACGCCATCATCCGCCCTCGCGCCTTCGGCCTTGTTCGCCGCCARAAATACGTGGGCATTCTTTTTACGCAGGATGTCAGCAAAAATCTGGTCGGCTGCTGTTACCCCGTCGCGCGCATCAATTACGAACAGGCAAACATCGGCCATCTCAACGGCGCGCTCGGTCAGCAAACGCATTCGGCCCTGCAAGGATTGGTCCGATGCTTCTTCCAGTCCGGCAGTGTCAATCACGGTGAACCGCAGGTCGGCCAAACGGGCTTCACCTTCGCGCAGGTCACGGGTCACACCGGGTTGATCATCAACCAGCGCAAGACGCTTACCTACAAGGCGGTTGAACAGTGTCGATTTACCCACATTGGGGCGCCCGACTATGGCTAGTGTAAAACTCATCTGCGTGATCCAGCTTGGTTGCAAGCCGCCCGCTTATACTATGTTTGCGTCAACGAAAAGCCAGAAGCTGCCCGTCGCCATTAACCACGTACATTATGCCGTCGACAACGATAGGTCGCGTCGTGGCACCACCGGGAAGATCGGTTATGTTAGCGAGCGATCCGTCAACCGGATCAAACCCGCGCAGTTTTTCGTCGCCGGAAGCCACCCAAAGCAAGCCACCTGCCAGAACCGGGCCAAAGTGCGCAAACACATCTCTTTGGCGGCGCTCATTGCGCTTTGGTACAAAGTCTGGCAACTGCGTGCCCCAAATCCGTGCGCCGGTGTTGGCGTTCAGACGCACCAGTTCCGCCCGGTCGGACACCAGAAACACCGATCCGCCATCAACCCAGACCGGACCAGTTGCGCCTTCGCGCGCCGACCATTTTACATCACCCGTTGTGGCRTCAATTGCCAAAGTGCGCCCGGATGGATTGCCTGCATAAATGGTTTTGCCGGAAATAACCGGATCAGCTGTAACATCACTTAACTGCGCATAGGCCTGACCAAGGCGCGCCCCGGCAAGTGAACTGCGCCAGATCTGCAATCCACCCTTGGGAAACGTCGCCGCCAACTGCGCAGAACCGAAAGGTAACAATACCATGCCATTGCCAACCGCAGGCGCGGCCCCGCCAACAATTCCTGTGACAGAAGGTGCGCCACCCAATTGCCAGCGCACACGGCCATCATCAGCATCGATTGCCCAGGCACGGTTGTCACGGGTCACAACRTATATCAGCCCRYCAGAAACTGTCGGCGCGCCGGTGGCGGGGGCTTCAAGCTGCTGTTGCCAGATAACCGAGCCATCCGCCGGGTTCAGCGCGGCCAATTCACCGAAACCGGTTGTCACAAATAACTGGTCTCCAATAATCGCAAGTCCGCCCCCGGAAGCGTCGTCGTTTTTGTCATTCGCGGGTGTCAGATCACGCGACCAGAGCGTCGCCCCGGCAGCGGATGTCGCCGTGACCAGGGAACGGCTGTCTACCGTGAATATTCGCCCCGACGCGGCAACYGGATCAGCRGTAATCCGGTGTTTGCGGCCGTTCSCCTGCCCGATTGYCGCCRCCCATATCTGGGTTGGGTCGTTGGTGAAGGCAGGATGTTGAATATTGTGCCCGGCATTACCGGCGCGATGTGTCCAACTGGAATGATTGACTTGCCGCGACAGGTTTATTTTGGCTGATCTGTTTTCAGGTATGCCACTGACCGCGCCAAAAGGCTCACGTATATCCAGACGCTCGCCCGGCAGCACCAGATCCTGATTCCCACAGGCAGCCAACGCAACAACGGCCGCCAAACTCCAAAGCCCGCTTCGGATCATCATTAAGTAGATGCCCCCATCTTTGCCTGCCTCACCCTTACACGTAGCTTATCCGGCTGATGCCGGTATTAGTTCGCCGCCCAGTGCTACAATCAACTGTGAAACGCGGCGACGCAAGCCCGCAGTGACTTCACCGTCGGCAAGAATATTCTGCAAGCGCTGCAACGCGCCATCAATATTRCCGGTAGAAATTTCGGCAACGGCCATCTGTTCCTCAGCSAGCAAACGATATGGGCTGCCTGCGACAGCCAGTGGTTCCAGTCGTGAAATACGTTCAGCCGCCGGTATGYCTTCACCTTCAATCAGGATAAGTTTTAATTCAGCGAGGTGGCGGTAGGTTGCTGGCAGCGTTGTGTCCGCTGCGACCGCACGCAAGCTGGTGATCGCACTGTCAAGGTCATCCGCCTGAACGGCCTCTCCTGCGGTTAACAGGGCAAGCATCGCCCCGGCTGCTCCTTCTGARTCAATTTCCCCGAGGGTTAAAGCGCGGTCTGCGGGTTCTTCAACTTGAAACGCAGCTAATATTTTGTCGCCAAGAGCCTCGGCATTTGACCGGTTTCTTGCCTTATTCCACTCGATATAAGCCGCCCCACCAACCAACAAAACYACCAACGTAATGGCAATCCATCCGTATTTTTTCATCAACTTGAATAGCCGGTCGCGGCGCACCTCTTCGCTGACCTCATTAATGAAACTGTCTGTATCGCTCACGTTGTGACTCCTGCTCAATTTCGCCTGTCTTACCGCAACCCAAAGCCGGTTGCCAATAGGACAGCAAAGATAACCGGTTTGCCATTGTAATCGGGCTTGCCCTTGGGGGGGYAAACATCTAAATTGAACCGAACGGTTTAGTTTTAGCACTTACTGGTTGAAGGGTTGAGATYACAACCCATTGAACCTATGTCGTGCGCAGCTAAAGAATAAGAAACGCACGACACGTATTAAGAGGTCATTATGCGAGTTTTTCCGATTATCACCGCGGTATTGGTGATGGCTGCCCTTTATTTACTGGTATTTGAGAGGGACAGAATAATTGAATTTGCAGTAGGCGACAGTGTTGAAGCCGCTGAAAYAAGCCCCGATACGGGTGAAGAAATGGTGGTCGTTACAGAATCAACCCCTGAGTCCGGCAAACACACSGTTTCAGTTGTAGCGCTAAAATCGCAGGCCAGCGACATTGCAAACGCCATAYTGGTACGYGGGCGCACCGAAGCGGCACGCCAGGTTGATGTACGCGCTGAAACTTCCGGTCAGGTTATTTCCGACCCGCTGCGCAAAGGGGCRCAGGTGGAAARAGGYSAKYTRTTRTGCCAGCTWGAYCCCGGYACACGCGAAATTTCATTGGCCTCAGCAGTGGCCCAGCTGGCCCAGGCCGAAGCACGTATCCCCGAAGCACAATCCCGCCTGCCTGAAGCAGAGGCAAGACTGGCCGAAGCCAAGGCCCGCCTTGTCGAAGCCGGGATAAACCTAAATGCTGCTGYGCGTYTGTCCGAGGGTGGATTTGCGTCTGNAACCCGKGTCGCKTCAGCCGAAGCCGCAAATGAAAGCGCAATCGCCGCTGTTCAGGCGGCGATATCCGGTGTTGCCGGTTCCAATTCAGGTGTTGAAACTGCCCGTGCCGGAATTCAGTCCGCRCAAGCCGGTGTAGCCTCGGCTGAGCGTGAAATCGATCGTTTAACGATCACCGCGCCATTCGCCGGATTACTGGAATCAGATGCCGCTGAAACCGGCTCCCTTTTGCAGCCCGGCGCGCTTTGCGCCACTGTGATCCAGCTTGATCCGATCAAACTGGTTGGTTTCGTGCCGGAAATAGATGTGGCGCGGGTGCAGGTTGGCGTCCCCGCAGGCGCGCGCCTTGCCACTGGCGAAGAGGTCGCCGGGGTGGTGACATTCCTGTCGCGCTCGGCTGATCCGACAACACGCACATTCCGGGTCGAGGTTCAGGTTCCGAACACTGATCTGGCTATTCGTGACGGACAAACAGCCGAAATCATCATTTCCACCGCTGGCGAAGCCGCGCATTTATTGCCACTTTCTTCACTTACTCTGAACAATGACGGGCAACTAGGGGTGCGCGTAGTTGATGACACCAGCCATGTGGTTTTCAACAGGATTGAAGTGGTTCGAGATACAATTGACGGGATCTGGGTTACCGGATTACCGCCCGCAGCTAATGTAATTGTGGTAGGACAGGAATATGTAGTTGAGGGTGTACTGGTAAAGGTCACCTACAGGGAGCAAAATCAATGACCGGCATCGTCGACTGGGCGGGCCAACATGCCCGCATGGTCATTGCATTCATTGTGATGTCGATTTTGGCGGGGGCGTTTGCCTATGGCACCCTGCCAAAAGAAGGTGAACCGGATATCGAAATTCCGATCATTTTCATCTCAGTTCCCTTCCCCGGTATTTCAGCAGAAGACGCCGAGACCCTGATCGTCAAGCCGATGGAAAATGAATTGGGCGATCTGGATGGCCTGAAAACCATGACAGCAACAGCAGCCGAAAACTATGGCGGTGTGGCGCTGGAATTTGAATTTGGTTGGGACAAGACCAAAATAATTGCCGATATTCGTGACCGGATGAGCACGGTCGAGGCGCAGTTTCCGCGCGGGGCSGACAAGTATACTGTGAATGAGGTCAATTTTTCCGAGTTCCCGATTGTTATTGTSAACCTGACMGGGGCGGTTCCGGAACGCACCCTGCTGCGCGTCGCTAAAAACCTCCAGGACCGGCTGGAGGGTTTAGAACCAGTACTGGAGGCCGTTCTGACCGGGCATCGCGATGAGATGATCGAGGTAATCATCGACCCGCTGCGGCTGGAGGCTTACGATGTYACAGCAAATGAACTGATCAGCGTTGTGGTCAACAACAACCAATTGATTGCGGCGGGTGAGATAGAAACCGCGTCTGGGGCATTTTCGGTTAAAATCCCATCCTCATTCGATGATCAACAGGAYATCTTCAACCTGCCAATCAAGGTYAACGGCGACAGCGTTGTGACCCTTGGTGATCTGGCTGATATCCGTCTGACCTTTGAAGATAAGGCCGGAACCGCGCGGTATAACGGCCAGATCACGGTGGCGCTGCAGGTGGTTAAACGCAAAGGCTTCAACCTGATCGACACGGCCAAACTGGTGCGTGAAGAGGTGGCGAAAGAACGTGCAACATGGTCTGACGATCTGAAAGCGGCAATTGACGCAGGCATTTCAAACGACCARTCAATCATTGTRAACAGCATGGTGCGCCAGCTYGAAGGCKCAGTTTTGACCGCGATTGCATTGGTGATGATAGTGGTGCTGGCGTCCCTTGGCACCAGCTCGGCGCTGTTGGTTGGCTTTGCAATCCCGACATCGTTTTTGCTGACATTCGCATTCCTTGCCCTGATGGGGATCACCATTTCCAACATCGTGATGTTTGGCCTGATTCTGGCCGTGGGCATGCTGGTGGACGGCGCGATTGWGGTGGTGGAATACGCTGATCGGCGTATTTCCGAGGGCACCGGCCCGATGCACGCCTATGTCGAAGCCGCCAAGCGGATGTTCTGGCCCATAGTCAGTTCCWCTGCGACGACGCTTTGTGCATTTCTGCCAATGYTGTTCTGGCCCGGCATTCCGGGGCAGTTCATGGGCATGTTGCCGGTGACGATGATATTCGTGCTGTCGGCATCGTTGCTGGTGGCGCTGGTTTATCTGCCGGTCATGGGKGGCGTTGTGGGCCGCTTGTCACGGKTGTTTRCGGGTGGCTCGGACATTCTGAAACCCCTGCCTTGGGTCGTACGCGCACTGTTGGTGCCACCTTCACTTTACCTGCTATTCATCGCCGCAATGCAATCCCTGAACCCCGGCTATCTATTTGGGGGGGAAGCCCCGTTCTCCGGGTTCGCCGCAATCCTGCCGGGTGCTGTCCTGTTTGTAATCGCGGCGATCCTGTCGTCGATCACCATGGGTGCYGCCAAGATTGAGCGCAAAGCCAAGCGCGTTCAGTCMGGCCACCGYCGCCGCGCAATTGGCCATTTCACCAGATTTATCGCTGGTAACCCGGTGATGCCAGTTGTCACCATCGCAGCCGTTATCTTCTTTGTGGTCACGGTTTTCAGCTACTTTGGCGAAAACAACCGCGGCGTTGAATTCTTTGTAGAATCCGAAACCGAACAGGCAATCANTTATGTACGCGCCCGGGGTAACCTGTCCGTAGATGAAAAAGACATTCTGGTCGGGCAGGTCGAGGCCGTGATCCTGGATACCGATGGCATTGAAAGTGCATTTGCMTTYGCSGGWGCAGGTGGGCTGAACCAAAATACCGGGGGCGCTGCTGGWCCGCGCGATACAATCGGCCAGGTACAGATTGAGCTGTCCCCCTGGGCTGAGCGAAAAGATGATCCGGAATTGGAYGGYGAYCTGATCATGGATCGCCTGAATGCACGTTTGCGGGAAATTCCRGGRATTTTCACCGAATCCCTTAGCCTTTCACGCGGCCCGGCGTCCGGTAAGCCTGTGCAATTGCGCCTGATTGGCAATGATTGGGAGAACCTGATCRATGCCGTTGAAATCACCTCTGCCAAGTTTGAAACCATCACCGGCCTGAGCGATATTGAAAACACCCTGCCCTTGCCTGGGATCGATTGGCAGATAGATGTGGACGTCGAAAARGCTGGCCGTTTCGGCGCCGATGTCGCAACCGTTGGCGGYATGGTGCAACTGGTGACGCGGGGCATTTTGCTKGACACGATGCGGGTCGAAAGCTCGGACGAGGAAATTGAAATCCGGGTTCGCCTGCCSGTCGAGGATCGGGTTTTATCAACGCTGGACACCCTGAAGGTGCGCACCCGYGACGGGCAAATTCCTCTGTCAAACTTCATCACCCGCAAACCCGTGGCTAAGCTGGGCCAGATCGACCGTATTGATCAGAAACGCTATTTCACCATCAAAGCTGGTGTAGATGCTGACGGATTACTTGTTTTGACAACTGGTCAGGAATCCACCGGCGCAACGGGTGAAGTTTTAGAAATYACMAACCARATCGCYGTGGTCCGTGAACTTAATGAAGAAGAACAGCGTGACGCGGGCCAGGTTGTGTTAACCGAAGCTCAGCCAATTTCTTTCATCGGCAAACTAACCGGAGCCGAGCAAACTTTCCGGTATTACGAAGTGTTTGAACTGGCCGATGAAGCAACAACGCAATCGGTTCAGGAATTGCTGAATTCGGATCAGGACTATTCGCTGGCCCCGATCACCGCCAATGAACGTCGCACGACGATTGAGACATGGCTGACACAGGATAATCCGCTACCAGATGGTATCAGTTTTGAATGGGGTGGTGATCAGGTTGAACAGGAAGAAAGCCAGGAATTCCTKTCACGCGCTTTTCTGGCCGCTCTGGGTCTGATGTTTGTCATCCTGCTGGCGCAGTTCAACAGCTTTTACAACGCGGCACTGGTGCTGATGGCGGTGGTTCTTTCCACGACGGGTGTATTGATCGGGATGCTGGTTATGCAGCAACCGTTTTCGATCATCATGACAGGCACCGGTATTGTGGCTCTGGCCGGGATTGTGGTGAACAACAACATTGTTCTGATCGACACCTATCAGGAATACAGCAAATACATGCCGCGTGTTGAAGCCATTGTGCGCACGGTTGAGGCCCGAATACGTCCGGTTCTGCTAACCACGATCACCACCATGGCCGGGCTGACGCCGATGATGTTTGGCTTGTCGCTTGATTTTATCGGCGGCGGATATTCTATCGACAGCCCGACCGCRCTCTGGTGGAAACAACTGGCGACAGCCGTGGTGTTTGGCCTTGGTATCGCAACGGTTCTGACTCTGGTATTCACCCCATCAATGCTGGCATTGCGGGTCTGGCTAAGTACGGGGGCTTACCGCTCGGTTCGCAGGCTCAAGGCACTTTCCATGGGGCGTGGCAGCGCTATGGCACGMGATCTGGCCCTGCAGGGGATCGCCAACAAAATTAAATCACCCGAKATTATCTGGGACACCGACCCARGCCCCGTGCCCGAACCGGTTATTGTTCAGGAACCAATTGTTGTTGAGGAACCGAAGGTTGCGAATGAACCTGTAATTCCCGACGCAGTGGCCTTCGTAGACACCGGGGCCGAGGCGCTGGACGCCCTTGGTGAACAGGTTGATCTGCAGGACATGCAGGTGCCAAGCATCGCATTGGTAGAGCGCGCCAAAATTGCTGCGACGCCAGCCAAGAAACCTGTGAAAAAAGCTGCCAAACCAAAAGCAAAGCGCAAAACCAAACCACGCAAAAAACCACCCCTGCGCGCGGCTGAGTAAACATCTAGGTATATTGTCTTTACTTAAATCTGTTGGTGGCTAACCTACCGAGGGCAGCCAGTAGCGGAGCTTGGACCCATGGACGACTATTTTGATCTCGGCCCTTATCGCCGCGTCGTTACGACYAMWTCCGARGATGCACAGCTATGGTTTGATCGTGGGTTAATGTGGTGCTTTGGYTWTAACCAYGATGAATCCATCGCCTGTTTTCRAAAAGCGACGGMMGCSGAYGMWAAWCTGGCGATRGCSCATTGGGGCATCGGTTACGCGGCSGGGTGCAATTATAACAAGCCGTGGGAAGCGTTTGACGAAGAAGATGCTGAACGATCACTGGCGCGGGCCTATGACGCCACCCAACAGGCCGTAGCCCTGATTGATCATGCTAGCGACGCCGAGGCCGCACTGATCCGGGCTTTGGTTTCGCGTTACCCATCCCGCGAAACGACCGATGACATGTCAGGCTGGAATGACGAATACGCCGTTCAAATGCGCAAGGTTTACGCCAGTTTCCCGGATGATCTGGACGTGGCAGCGCTGTTTGCCGAAGCGTTGATGAACCGCACGCCATGGGCGCTCTGGGATTTGAAATCCGGCAAAATTCCTGACGGGGCTGACACCGCTGAAGCGGTTGAAGTCCTGGAACRTGCAATGGAACAACCGGGCGCGATGCAGCATCCTGGTATCTTGCATCTTTACATCCACGTCATGGAAATGTCGCCCTACCCGGAACGCGCCTTAAAGGCAGGGGATGCCCTGCGTGGATTGGCACCAGATGCAGGCCATTTGCAGCATATGCCGACCCATATTGAYGTYTTATGCGGGCATTATGAGCGRGTRWTRTCKTCAAATGAGGCCGCTATCATTGCGGATCGCAAATTTCTGGAACGCTATGGTCCGTTGAATTTCTATGCGGTTTATCGCTGCCACAACTATCATTTCAAAATTTACGGCGCGATGTTTCTGGGCCGCTACAAAGAGGCAATCGAGACATCAGAAGAAATGATTTCGACCCTGCCCGCGGAATTGCTGCTACAGAAATCGCCACCGATGGCCGATTGGCTGGAAGCCTTCATTTCAATGAAACAGCACGTCTATATCCGCTTTGGCAAATGGCAGGAAATAATTGACCAGCCGCTGCCCGACAATGCTGAACTGTTCAGCGCGACCACGGCGATGATGCACTATGCCAAGGCGGTGGCATATGCGGCCAGCGGTCAGGTGTCACCTGCCGAAGAACACGCGGTTTTATTTGAGGCGGCCGTAATAAAGGTGCCCGAAAGCCGGACCCTGTTCAACAATTCCTGCGAAGACATCCTGAACGTTGCGCGCGAAATGATGYTAGGCGAAATCGAGTACCGCAAAGCCAATTATGATACCGCGTTCAAACACTTACGCCGCTCGGTCGAACTGGATGATGCCYTGCCCTATGATGAGCCCTGGGCATGGATGCAGCCCACCCGCCACGCGCTGGCGGCACTGTTGCTGGAACAGGGCCAAGTAGAGGAAGCGATGGCAATCTACCGGGCCGATCTGGGACTGGACGCCACCCTGTCACGCGCCTGCCAGCACCCCGATAATGTCTGGAGCCTGCATGGCCTGCACGACTGCCTGACCAAGTTGGGACATGTGGATGAGGCGACCATCATCAAGCAACGCCTTGATCTGGCCAATGCCCGTGCAGACGTGCCGATTAAATCGTCGTGCTTTTGYAAGWTGGGMAGCGTTTARGSRGGYTTGGTCCCGCGCAGGTGTGTAGGGGAAAGGCCACCCGATTTTGTGGCTTCAGCCAGCCCACGACGGGTGCTKAGCCATTTTTCATGGGTCTCGACGTCAGACACCGCGATGATGTCGTCCCGCAGCGGCCCCTCAATCGCGGCGACTTCCTGCGCGGCAATCGGCGCGTACCAGACGTGGCGATCCGTGCTTCTTACATCATCGAACCCGGCCAGCCGCATGGCGGTTTCGGTTTCGCGCGCGGTGGCCATAGTGAACTTCAAATGACCCTCGTTCATATATCGCCGGAAACCCGGATCATCCTGCGCGTTTTCACCGGCCAGCCAATCGCTGGCGGCAAACACGCCACCCGGTTTCAACACCCGCAGTACATCYGCAAACAACGCGGGTTTGTCAGGAATRTGCAGYATCGCGTCTTTGCTGAACACGACGTCAAAGCTCGCCTCTTCAAAATCCAGCGGGCCGGGTTCAATCAGATGAAATTCGATGTTGTCCACGACACCTGCATCAGACGCATTACGCCGGGCGTGTACTAACAAATCTTCCACAACGTCGATGCACACCACCTGCGCGCCACGCTCAGCCGCCAGATAAATCGCCGGCCCCGCTGTACCGCAGCCGATGTCCAGTACCCGCTTGCCGCTCAGGTCCAGCCCGTCGACGATCAGCGCAACTTCTTCTGCGCCACCAGGCGACAGAAACCCAGGACCCCAGACCAGATGCAGACGTTCGATAAATTCGTTTGGGTATTGCGCCAATTCAAGGTCCCTTTAAGCGGCGGCTTCTTCTTCCTCAGTCGCCTGACGATGCCACATGGTGGCATAGCGTCCGCCACGTTCCAACAGGTCATCATGCTTACCCTGTTCGGTGATAACACCGTTTTCCAGCACCACGATCTGATCCGCATCGGCAATAGTCGACAAACGGTGYGCGATGGTGATGACAGAACGCCCCTGCCCCATCTCGCGCAGGCTGTCCAGAATACCACGCTCAGTCTCAGTATCCAGTGCCGAGGTCGCTTCGTCCAGCAACAGGATAGGTGGGTTTTTCAGCAAGGTCCGGGCAATACCAACCCGCTGTTTTTCACCCCCCGACAGCTTTAACCCACGTTCACCCACAGTGGTTTCGTAGCCGTCCGGCAGGCTGGTGATAAAGTCATGTATCTTGGCCGCTTTTGCWGCGTTTTCAACACCCGCKCGGGTGGCATCAGCCAGCCCATAGGCRATGTTGTARTAGATCGTGTCGTTGAACAGMACMGTGTCYTGMGGCACCACGCCAATGGCATCATGCAGGCTGCTTTGCGTCACGTCGCGAATGTCCTGATCGTCAATTTTCAGCGACCCGCCATTCACGTCATAGAACCGGAACAACAAGCGCCCAATGGTGGATTTCCCCGACCCGGACGGGCCGACAATTGCGACTGTTTCCCCCGGCTCAACCCGCAATGATACACCTTTCAGGATCGGGCGCTCTGCGTCATAACCAAAGAAGACATCATCCAGCTCTAATGCGCCGCCTTGCACATTTAGAACATTTGCATCCGGCTTATCGCTGACTTCAGGTGGTTGCCCTAACAAATTGAACATTTCGGCCATATCAATCAGTGACTGGCGAATTTCCCTATACACCGTACCCAGGAAATTCAAAGGTAGCGTAATTTGAATCATATAGGCGTTGACCATAACAAAATCGCCAACAGTCAGATCACCGCTTTCTACGCCCATAGCCGCCATGACCATAACCCCAACCAAGCCACCAGTAATCAAAACCGACTGGCCAAAATTCAGGTAAGCCAGCGAATAACTGGTTTTCAATGCCAGCGCGACATACTGCTTCATTGCGCCGTCATAGCGCGTTGTTTCGCGCTCTTCCGCCCCAAAGTATTTCACGGTTTCATAATTCAGCAGGCTGTCGATGGCTTTTTGGTTGGCGTCGGTATCCTGCTCATTCATTTCTTTACGGATTTTAACGCGCCATTCTGTCACCGAAAAAGTGAACCAGACATAAAGCGCAATTGTCACCGCCACGACCGCCAGATACCAGACGTCAAACAGCACAAACAACACAACCGCGATCATCAATAGTTCCAGGATCAGCGGGCCAATGCTAAACAGCATAAACCGCAGCAAAAACTCGACGCCTTTGACGCCGCGTTCAATGATCCGGGATAACCCGCCGGTTTTTCGGGTAATGTGATAGCGCATCGACAGGCGGTGAATATGTCTGAAGGTTTCCAAAGCCAGTTGCCGCAACGCGCGCTGCCCGACAGCCGCAAAAATCACGTCACGCAGTTGTTGAAACCCGACATTCATCAGACGGGCAATGCCATATGCAATTGTCAGCCCGACTGCGCCAAAGGCCAGCATAGTCGCACCGCTGGTAGCGTCACCTGAAAGCGTATCAACCGCAGCCTTATAGAAAAATGGGGTACCAACCGAAATAAGTTTGGCCAGAAACAGCACCATCATCGACAAAACGACCCGGCGTTTTACCCATGGATGTTCGGCTGGCCACAGATAGGGGATCACCCGTTTGATGGTCCGCAATCCACTGCCGCGCACCTCGGAAGTGACCGGTGCATCGCTTACTGTTGTATTTCGCAAGGGGCCCCTCCAACAAGTGAACGCATTACCTATGGGCAGCGAACACGAATTGCCAGCCTGTTAGTTCGGAATAGTGAAAACCTGCCCGGGATAGATCAAATCCTCATCGCGTATCCGGTCCCGGTTTGCCTCAAATACCCGAACATAGAGGATGCCATCCCCGTAGGATTTACTGGCAATCCCCCAGAGCGTATTGCCCGGCTGCACCGTTACTTGCGTCAAGGTGATACCAGCTTCAGGGGTCGAACCGGAATTCAACTGTGCCAGCACCTCGGGTTCTTCGCGCTTAAACGGGGTTTCGACCCGCGAAACGACACTTCCTTCGTCATCAATTTCATCTATTCGCAAGGTGTAGATGCCGGTATCGACCTCGGGCAACGGCGCGCGCCAGCGGCCGTCTTCCTCTATTTTCAATGTCCGAATTGGTTCGTTGTTCAGGTAAATCCGTACATATCCCTGCCCGGTACCGCGACCAGCCAGGGTAACTTCGCCGGAGGGGTCATAGCTGATTGAATCCAGCGCAATCGCCTGTAACACTTCCGGCGCTTCGCCCCCCATTTGCAAAACCGAAATGCCTTCTTCTGTTGCAAGTAATACGGTTGGCGCAACCGGCGCCAAGGTTGCTGCCGGGGCGTCAGGATCGCTTGGTGTCAGGGGCGATACTAATTGCCTGCCTAATTCGCTGGCACCCGAACTTTGGTCTTGTTGCGTTGGATTGTTGGCGGCCAATACCGCCCCATCCTGATTCTGAGCTATTACATCGTTAATCGGTTCAGTACCCGATGTTGTATCAACAACTGGCGAAGTTGATCCTGCGGCGGGCGCGGCTTCTTCGCTCTCTTCAGCGGAGGTAGTGGCAGTTTCTGTCGTAACCGGAGATTCCGACGTCAGCGAGTTTTCAAGCGAAGCAACGGTATCTGTGGTAACTTCTTCACCCGCTGCCGGTAACGGTATCTCTGGTTCTGACGCTGCAAGGGTATCCGTGCCAGACTCGGCAACCGGATCAGGATTTGACGCTACCACCGTTGCTGGCGCCACTGGCGAAATAACAACGGTCTGGGAAGACGGGATTTCCGTGCCACTTTTGGGTTGCATCCGAAGGCTTAGAATTCGCGCGCTCGAAGATGGCTCAACAGTGAACAGAGAAACAAACCCCCCGGAACCATCGGCCGTGGTTTCGTTAAGCACTTTGCCATCCATCACGATGCTTACGCTTGAAAACGGTTCTGCCTGTCCTGCAACCAAAACATTGCCTTGCGGGTCCACCCTGACGACATCGAATTTTGGTGCCAGTGCTGTAGTTTCAGCGGTGGTTTCCGGCGCGGCAGTGGTTGGCGTTTCAGACGAGACATTGGCGGTCTCAATTTCAGGCTCCGATACAGCTTCCGGCGCTTTCACCGCTTGCTGTTCAACGGGCGGCAACGGTTCAGAAACATCAGAATCATTTGAGCTTGCAGGAGCAATGTCATCTGGTTCCGGCAATACGACAGCCAAATCGGTAACTGGTTCTGTGGTAATAGTGTCGCTATCCGTTCCCGACCCATCTGCCGAAATTTCACCCGGAGGATCACTGTAAAGTGCGGTGTAGCCGAAATATGCACCCAAACCCAGTAATAGCGCCGCGACAATGCCAGCAACGGTTCTGCCGCTGGTGCCAAATGAAGACCAAAAATTCATTCAATTCCCCCTGGCACCCCCTTCCCCAGAGGTGCGCTTGAGAGACCATAGCAATCCAGCTATCACGGGTCAAAAGAGAAACATCAGGAGCAGCATGTTGAGCAACGGGATATTTTCAGTCTGTGTCTTTTGTGGGTCTCGAAACGGTAATAACCCAGCCTACACAGCGGCGGCGCAGGAATTGGGCAGTTCTATCGCCGATCAGGGTTGGCGGCTGGTCTATGGCGCCGGTGATGTCGGGTTAATGGGGGCGGTCGCAAGGTTCGCACAGGACGCTGGTGCCGAAACCTTTGGCGTGATTCCGGTGCATTTGCTGAAACGAGAAGTCGGCAAGCGCGACCTGAGCAAGTTTATCGTCACCGAAAACATGCACGAGCGTAAAAAAGTCATGTTCATGAACTGCGATGCAATCGTGGTGCTGCCAGGGGGTGCCGGTTCACTGGACGAGTTTTTTGAGGTGCTGACATGGCGCCAGTTGGGTCTGCATCAAAAACCGATCTATCTTTTGAATATTGATGGCTATTGGGACAAATTATTGGATCTGCTGGATCATGTCATCGAGAGCGGTTTCGCTGACGAAAGCATGAAATCCTATGTCACTTCCGTTGACGACGTCGCTACATTGACCAAAGCCCTGCTCGATGCCCGTTCCTGACGAAACGCATCAAACGAATAAATCGCCAAAGCCAGCCAGATCAACGGAAAAGCCAGCGCATGTACGGGCGTAAATACTTCGCCAAATATAACAACAGCGCAAAAGAACTGAAGCGTCGGATTCAGGTATTGAATAAGCCCGACACTGGCCAGTGCGATGCGCTTGGACGCATAGGAAAACAGGATCAGAGGTGTGGCGGTTACCGGGCCAGAAAAGATCAGTATGATACTGTCACGCCAGTTGTTGGTGAAAACACCGCCCTCAGCTTGTACAAGTCCCGGCCAGTTTTGCGTGTGAACGCCCCATAGCCATATCAGGGCAACCGGGGCCAACAACAAAACCTCGCCACTTACGGACACAACTGACCCGGCACGGGTTTGCTTTTTGATCACACCGTAAAGGCCAAAAGTGATGGCCAGTGCCAGCGATATCCATGGGGGTGAGCCAAGCCCGATGGTCAGGATSACCACGGCAACAGTAGCCAGTACTACGGCCCCCCATTTTACAACGGACAGCCTTTCGCCAAAGACCACCCTGCCAAGCACGACCGCCACCAGCGGGAAAATGTAATAACCAAGGCTGGTTTCAACTGTGCGTTCGAGCTGAATCGAATAGATAAACAAAAACCAGTTGGCGGAAATCATCAGTGCTGCGAATAAGACCACCAATAAATCACGCCAGTTCCCCAGCAGGGTGAATACCTCACCAAATCTGCGCTGGAACAGCAAAACTGTTCCGAAAAAAACAAACGACCAGAGTGTGCGGTGGCTAAGCACTTCCAGCGGATCGATATGATCAATCAATTTGTAATAAAGCGGTGACAGGCCCCAGATTATACAGGCAATTACCATGGCCAGAACGCCCTTTTTCGCCTCAGCCATTACCCGCCCTTACCAGTTTGGCACCAATCAGAATAGAAAYGGCCGCCCCGAAGGGCGGCCTCAGTTTAACAACACTCRGWTTCAGAATCAGGCYGAGGCRAGTCGTGCCGCCACGTTTTCCCAGTTCACCAGATTAYCCAGGAAGTTGGTCAGATATACCGGGCGCTTGTTRCGAAAATCTATGTAGTARGARTGTTCCCAMACRTCACAGCCCAACAGTGCCGTTTGATTAAAACAAAGTGGGTTTACCCCGTTTTCAGTTTTTGTAACCTTCAGCGTACCATCGGTATCCACCACCAGCCAACACCAGCCAGATCCGAATTGCCCGGCCCCTGCCGCAGAAAACTGCGTTTTCATTTCCTCGACTGATCCAAACGCGTCAACTATCCGCGTTTCCAGTTCACCCGGCATTGCGCCGCTGTTCGGGCCCATCATTTCCCAGAACTGTGTGTGATTCCAATGCTGTGAAGCATTATTGAAAATCCCGTTCTGCGCGACTGACCCCGCATCRTATGTGCCGGTGATRATATCTTCGAGCGATTTACCAGCCCACTCAGTGCCTTCAATCAGCTTGTTGCCGTTGGTCACGTAGGCGTTGTGATGCAGGTCGTGGTGAAACTCCATGGTTTCAGCGGACATGCCAGCACCGGCCAGCGCATCATGGGCGTATGGAAGATCAGGAAGTGTAAAAGCCATTTTTMGGCCCCCCTTGTTCGCGTTATTGGTTCAGGCACATAACTCTGCTGAGTGCAGGGTTTCGTCAAGGTTGAAAATTGAGGCGCGTACCGCGCCACGACCAGGGGCCCTGCGGGCGATTTGCCTGCGGCGCGAGTATTTTTGAACAGAAGAAGGGTTAGAAATAACCGACCTTGCTTTGTGGGTGCGCGGCCTGTTTTAAAAGCGCAAACACGTATTCGGCCACAGATCTGAAGCAAACCACGTCGATCTGGTCTGGTCCGCTTATCCAAAATGCAGCCGGTACCTGTGCAATTCTTGAGCGCCTGATCTGACCGGGAACAAACACCTTGGGCGAAAGGTCGGCCGGCGAAAGTTTCGCCAAGACTTCCTGTGATCCAGCTCCGCTGAGGGTGAAAGTCGCCCGCGCGTCGGACACATTGACCACCAGGTGATGGGTGCCGTTAAGAACCTTGGAAATAAGGCCGGTGTTCTTTTCTGCAACGCTATACGGGCACAGGATCAACAGCTCATCTGGTGACATCCAGGCGGCGCCGTTTTTGGCTTTCAGGTTGATATTACCCATTGCGGGCAGCTCGACCCCGGTTATTTTTTTGACGATTGTTTTCAGCTTGGTATCGGCCAGGTTTCCACGCAGCGTGATCATGCCACGAAGGCCTGCTTCCTCGACCGCGACAGCACCTTTAAACTTGGCACCGGGAATTGCGCTTAACACTTCAGACATTTTGCTTGTCCCCTGCTTTATCATAGAAAACCGGGTCCACTATTGTCGCGCGGATACGGGTACCGGAACCATCTATCGTCGGAAAATCAACAATCTCGCCCATCCGTTCAGGTCCGTGTTTTATCAGGCCCATTGCTATGCCGCGCTGTATTGTCGGCGAGTAATAGGTTGATGTTACCCGTCCGACGACAATATCCTGACCGTTGGCATTTTGTCCCTCACCGACTGCATAAGCACCTTCAGGAATAACCGAACCGTCCAGGGTCAACAGGCCAACCAGCCGCCATCGATCCGGGTYTTGCATGTGMGAGCGCTGATGCGCRCGTTTGCCCATATAATCGGWTTTCTTTTTGGATAACGCCCARTTSAGGCCCAGRTCCTGCGGAATCACTGTACCGTCAGTTTCGTCGCCGATCATGATAAAGCCTTTTTCTGCACGCAGAACATGCAGGCACTCGGTGCCGTAGGGCATCACGCCAAATTCCTGACCAGCCTCGATTAGCTTGTCCCAAAAGGCGGCGCCCTGACCGGCTGGAACAGCAATTTCATAAGATAATTCGCCTGAAAATGAGATGCGGAAAACCCGGACCTTAAATCCGCTAATCTGTCCATCCGCCCAGTGCATGAACTGTAGTGATTTGGCGCTCAGATCCATACCGCCAAGGTGTTCCAGCAATTTTCGGGCATTGGGGCCTACAACTGCAATTTGCGCGTATTGCTCGGTCACATTTGCAGTGTAAACTTTCCAGTTCCACCATTCGCATTGCAGCCAGTCTTCCATATGGGCATGGATGGTGTCGGCGCCGCCGGTGGTGGTGTGGCAAAGCCAGGTTTCTTCATCAATTCTGGCGACAACGCCGTCGTCGATCAGAAAACCGTTTTCATTGCACATCAATCCATAGCGGCATTTGCCGGGGGCCAGGTTGCTCATCATATTAGTGTAGAGCATGTCGAGGAACTTACCGGCGTCCGGCCCCTTAACGATGATTTTACCAAGGGTGGAGGCATCAAGCAGGCCAAGGGCGGCGCGGGTGTTCAGAACTTCACGATTCACAGCATCTTCAACGGTTTCACCGGGTTGCTGGTAGCAATAAGGCCGACGCCARTGGCCGACCGGTTCCCAGTCGGCGCCGTTTTTGTCAGACCATTCGTGGATCGGAGATTTTCGCAGAGGCTGAAACAATTCACCGCGCGCCTCACCTGCRAYTGAACCCATTGAAATGGGTGTATAGGGTGGGCGAAATGTGGTGGTTCCGACWTTGGGAATTTCGTTGTTAAGTGCATCAGCTAACACTGCCAATCCATTGATATTACTAAGTTTACCTTGATCAGTCGCCATGCCAATAGTGGTGTATCTCTTGGTATGCTCAACACTTTCATAGCCTTCGCGSGCSGCCAGTTGWACRTCWGAAACTTTGACGTCGTTCTGATAGTCCAGCCACATTTTCATGCGCTTTTTGATGCCCGCCCCTTGTGGCATGATCCAGACCGGGGCCATCGCTTGGGGGGTATCAGGCTGAACTTTAGGAGGGGTAGAGCGTTTTACCGGAAATCCSGCGGCCCTKGCAGCGGCTTTCCCGGCGGCGTGGGCGTCYTTTAACACCGCATCGGTTGCCATCGCGCCGCTGGCAATTCCTGCTGTAACTACAAAGCCCTGGCCATGTTGGTTGGTTGGGGCACGGTCCGGGTCAGGGCGGAAATGGGCGTTGGCCTCGTCCCAGACCAACTTGCCCCCGCAATGCGACCACAGGTGAACAACCGGGGACCAGCCGCCGGACATTGCGACGGCGTCACAGGGAATAGTTTCCAGTGTCGCCCCCTCGCCCGCCTGATTAGTGATTTCCACACCTGTTACCCGCTTGCCGCCCTGAACCTTGGCRATGGCTTTGCCTGTCTCGATCCTGATGCCAAGGRCGCGGGCCTGTTCGGCAAGTGGGCCAGTCGCAGTTTCACGGGCGTCAAGGATCGCGGAAACTTCCAGTCCAGAATTTTTCAGAGCAATTGCAGTTAGATAGGCGTCATCGTTGTTGGTGACGACAACGGTGCGATCACCGATTGAGACACCGAAATTCACCGCGTAATCGCGAACCGCTGCGGCCAGCATGACGCCGGGGATGTCGTTTCCGGCGAAGGACAGCGGGCGCTCAATCGCGCCGGTTGCGGTGATAATTTGTTTGGCACGGATGCGCCAGAGACGGTGGCGGGGGCCACCCGATTCGGGGGCGTGATCGCTCAGGCGTTCATAGGCGAGCGCATAACCGTGGTCATAGACGCCCGAACCAATGCAGCGGCAACGCAGGCGTACATTAGCCATGTTTTCAAGCTCTTCTACGGCGTTCTTAATCCATTCCGAAGCAGCGATACCGTCTATTACAACACCATCAACCGGCGCGCGGCCGCCCCAATGGGCAGTCTGTTCCAGCAGCAGAACCTGAGCGCCGGACGCCGCAGCGGATCGGGCCGCTTGCAGACCGGCTATGCCGCCGCCCAGAATCAGGACGTCAACATGGGCGTAGAAGTGTTCGTATGTGTCTAAGTCTCTGTCTTTAGGGGCTTTTCCAAGACCGGCGGACATGCGGATGATCGGTTCGAACACATGCTTCCACGCAGCGCGCGGAGCCATGAAGGTTTTGTAATAAAAYCCRGCCGGYARMARSCGYGARACGTAGTTRTTCACYAYGCCAACGTCGAAATCCAGGCTGGGCCAGTGGTTCTGACTTTTCGCCGTAAGCCCCTGAAACAGTTCAGTTGTTGTGGCACGTTGRTTGGGTTCAAACCGGCCATCTTCGCCGATTTCCATCAGGGCRTTTGGCTCTTCCGCACCGCTGGCAATAACACCGCGCGGACGGTGATATTTGAACGAGCGGCCCATTAACATCTGGTTATTGGCCAACAGGGCCGAGGCGAGGGTGTCACCCTGAAATCCCTGTAACTGTTTGCCATTAAAGGTAAATTCGACAGGATTAGCCCGATTCAGAAGGCGGCCACCGGTTGTCAGACGTGTGCTCATGTCCAGCCCTTCCAGTCGGATCGCTTCTTTTTGATTGCGTTTTCAATGGCTTTTGGCGGTTTCAGGCACTGGGCTTTGTAGGTTCCAAACACTTCAAGCGTTACGGTATCGCGTGCCGCCAGGAACCACTTTCCGCATCCATAGACGTGTCGCCAGCGTTCAAAATGCACCCCCATTGGGTTGCTTCTGCTGAATAAATAGTCTTCRAAATCAGCATCTTGAGAGCCAATTGATTCGCGTTTCAGATGCGCCTGWCCGCCACCATGCAGATCAGTTTCATCGGCATCGACGCCGCAATAGGGGCAGTTCAGGATCAGCATGGCGTGTTTCCGTGCAATTGGTACAAATTGTACCCATGAATTGTACAAGCGAGGAATTGAGMACTGTTCATCCGATGACCCACCGTAAGAAAATGTCGCCAAAGCCCCATTGGGTGGTGGCGATGGTGAGCAGAAAAATGTTGCGGGAATTGATTCGCTCGGCGTGGTCGCGCAGGGTGGCAAATTGCAGTTCTTCGTTCAGATAATCGGTGACGTAGCCTTCGTTCGGGATGTCCTTGGGCGCAACACCTTCTTTCATCACCTCCAGCTCCAGCCCGAATTCATGCAGGATACGTTCCACTGCGGCCTGACGGCGCAATTCTATCTGCAACAGGCGGTCGGTGAAAAACAGGATTGAGGCGGCAACCCCAAGTGAACCGAATCGCTGAAACGCGTCCGGGCTAAGCTGGATCAGGCTGATGAGAGTGCCGACCAGATAGGCGGCAAGGCCAAGGGTGGCGACAATGCGCGACAGGCGGGCCGGAAGGAAATCAATCAGGCGGCGCATCAGAAATGCACCGCGCAGGCAATYTGTTTAGCTGCCGGTGACAGCCTTTTTGGATGGTTTGGTTTTTGACTTGTCGTCAGGTTGCGTGTCCAGCGCGACGGTTCTGARAACCAGAACAACCCCGGCAAACAAAACCAATATGGCGACGATAATAATCCAGTCCGAAGACATACTAATAACTCCCCAGCAATCTGGGCGCTGACTACCAGAATTTGTGGAAGCGAGGCAAAACATTGCAAGCGCTTGTGGGTTTTCCGGCCAAATGCCGCGCATCGATGGTGGATTGTTGCCGATTGCGGGACACTGGCGGTGGATTGTGTTGCCGTAGGGTAACGTATGGGTGACGGGCGCTGMCGGGTGTCTTGTGTTTCAACAAAGGGCAGYWSCCGGGCCKYGGGGTGGGTGCGAAGCGCCCTGCCCATCGRGCTGAAAGCCCGCCTTTGGTGTGACGGGGAGGTCCGGGCGAGGCCCGTGCGAGGCACCGGCTGAACGTGAGTATTTTGGCGGAGAAAAAGCATCAATGCGCCACCCCCGCCGCCACTGATTCATCAATAAACCGGCCCTCGCGGAAACGATCCAGCCCGAACGCCTCGGCCAGTGGTCCCGGTTCGCCTTTGGCAACCAGTTCCGCCATTGCCCAGCCTGATCCGGGGATGGATTTGAAGCCCCCTGTTCCCCAGCCACAATCGAAAAAGCAGTTCTTCAGCGGTGTTTTTGAGATAATCGGTGAGCGGTCCCCGGTCATATCAACGATGCCGCCCCACTGGCGCAGCATTTTGAGCCGCGAGATCATCGGGAAGGTTTCCACCARYGCGCGCACGGTTTCYTCAACATGSTGGAAYGARCCGCGCTGGGTGTAGCTGTTGAACCCGTCGGCRCCACCGCCGATSACCATTTCGCCCTTGTCGGATTGYGACATRTARCCATGCACGGTGTTGGCCATCACCACCACATCCAGACAGGGTTTGATCGGCTCGGACACCAGCGCCTGAAGCGCAACAGATTCCATTGGCAGCCGGAAGCCTGCCATATCCGCCAGCACCGAGGCATTGCCCGCCACCAGCATCCCCAGCTTGTCACAGTCGATTGCACCCTTAGAGGTATCGACGCCGACAACCCGGCCGTTTTCGACGCGCACACCGGTAACCTCGCATTGCTGGATGATATCCATGCCCATGGCGGAACAGGCACGGGCATAGCCCCAGGCCACCGCATCGTGACGCGCAGTGCCGCCGCGTTCCTGCCACAGGGCCCCCAGAACCGGATAGCGCGGGCCATCCAGATTGATGATCGGCACGATCTCTTTGACCCGCTTGGGTGAGATGAATTCAGTTTTCACGCCCTGCAGCGCATTGGCATGCGCCGTGCGCTGATAGCCACGGATTTCATGCTGGGTCTGGGCCAGCATCAACACGCCACGCGGGCTGAACATCACGTTATAGTTCAACGCCTGACTTAGATCCTCGTACAGGCTGCGCGCCTTTTCGTAGATCGCCGCCGATGGGTCTTGCAGGTAGTTGGAGCGGATAATGGTGGTGTTGCGGCCCGTGTTGCCGCCGCCCAGCCAGCCTTTTTCAATCACCGCAACATTGGTAATGCCAAAGTTTTTGCCCAGGTAATAGGCCGTCGCCAGCCCGTGGCCACCAGCACCGACGATGATAGCGAGAGCCATGATGCGGGGGAGCTTGGCGGTATGGTCCAGTTTGAAGCACGCCAGGGTCTGTTGTCGCGTTTGGCCAGTCTGTTTACCAGGTAATTGATGAAGGAGTAGGTGTGTATGTGGAATGAGTGATCATGTTGTGGATGAAACAG
>NVTR01000083.1 GCA_002732955.1 Marinosulfonomonas sp. | reverse complement strand
CCCCGGATCGCCCGATTGACCAGCCGTTCCTGCTGCCGATTGAGGACGTGTTCTCAATCTCTGGCCGTGGCACGGTTGTGACCGGTCGTATTGAGCGCGGCGTGGTGAATGTTGGCGACAGCATCGAAATCGTCGGCATCAAAGACACCACCACCACCACCTGTACCGGTGTTGAAATGTTCCGCAAGCTGCTGGATCGCGGCGAAGCTGGCGACAATGTTGGCGTGCTGCTGCGCGGTGTGGATCGTGACGGCGTTGAGCGTGGCCAGGTTCTGGTCAAGCCGGGTTCGGTCAAGCCACATACCAAGTTCGAAGCCGAGGTCTATATCCTGACCAAGGAAGAGGGTGGCCGTCACACGCCGTTCTTCAAGAACTACCGCCCGCAGTTTTACTTCCGGACCACGGATGTGACCGGCACGGTTGAGCTGCCTTCGGGCACCGAAATGGTGATGCCTGGCGACAACCTGAAGTTCGAAGTTGAACTGATCGCGCCGATTGCGATGGAAGAAAAGCTGCGCTTCGCGATCCGCGAAGGTGGCCGCACCGTCGGYTCYGGCGTGGTCTCMAAGATCATCGAGTAAAGAAGAAAAAAATACAGTTCGACGTGGGGGGCCAGAACTGGCCCTCCACCTATCAACTTTTAGCCGCGAAAGGCACGTCACATGGCCCCTAAAAGCCAAACAATTCGCATCCGCCTGAAGGCATTCGATTACCGGATACTGGATGCCAGTACCGCCGAAATCGTTTCCACAGCCAAACGGACCGGTGCCACAGTGCGCGGCCCGATTCCGCTGCCAAACAAGATCGAGAAGTTCACGGTACTTCGTGGCCCGCACGTCGATAAAAAGTCGCGCGAGCAGTTCGAAATCCGCACGCATAAGCGTCTTCTCGACATCGTCGACCCTACACCGCAAACCGTGGACGCGCTGATGAAGCTCGACCTGGCCGCCGGTGTGGACGTCGAAATCAAAGTTTAAGGGGGGCTGCTGATTATGTTGCGCTCTGGTGTAATTGCGAAAAAGATGGGTATGACCCGTCTTTTCATGGAAGACGGTAAGCAGATCCCTGTGACCGTTCTTCAAATGGACAACTTGCAGGTTGTGGCAACCCGTACGGCTGAAAAAGATGGCTATTCCGCCGTTCAGCTGGGCGCGGGTACTGCCAAGGTCAAGCGGGTTTCAAAAGCGATGCGCGGCCATTATGCGGCCGCCAAAGTCGCGCCCAAGCGTAAGATCGCTGAATTCCGGGTTGCCCCGGAAAACATGATCGACGTGGGCGAAGAAATTACGGCTAACCACTACTTTGAAGGTCAGTTCGTTGACGTGTCCGGCACTTCAATCGGTAAAGGTTTTGCCGGTGCGATGAAGCGTTGGAACTTTAAGGGTCTGCGCGCCACACACGGCGTGTCAATTTCCCACCGTTCACACGGCTCAACCGGCCAATGTCAGGATCCGGGCAAAGTGTTCAAAGGCAAGAAGATGGCCGGTCACATGGGTGCAGCCCGTGTCACCACGCAAAATCTTCAGGTCATTCGCACTGATGTAGACCGCGGTCTGATCATGGTGAAAGGTGCTGTTCCCGGTTCCAAGGGTGGATGGGTCACAATCAAGGACGCGGTGAAAAAGCCACAGTCTGACAATGTGATTTACCCGGCAGCCCTGAGATCGGCAGCAAAAGCCGCTGAAAAAGCCGCAGAAGCCGCCGCGGCAGCAGCAGCAGCCGAGGAAGAAGCAACCGCAGCMGCCGCCGCCGAAGCGGAACAGGCAGCAGCCGACGCAGCCGCAACARMMWGCNCCGGCWGANCNNGMKSCCGCWGAAGGWNGNGWSAARMATGAAASYTGATGYRATYAAWCTGGACGGCAAAAAGGCCGGTTCCGTTGATCTGAATGATGAGATCTACGGACTGGAGCCTCGCGCCGACATCCTGCACCGCGTTGTGCGCTGGCAGCGTAACAATGCGCAGGCTGGCACCCACAAGGTGAAGACCCGTTCCGAGGTGAACTATTCCACCAAGAAGATCTATCGCCAAAAAGGCACAGGTGGCGCGCGCCACGGTGCCCGCTCGGCACCGATCTTTCGCGGTGGTGGTGTTTACAAGGGGCCGACGCCTCGCAGCCACGGCCACGAACTGACCAAAAAGTTTCGCAAACTGGGCCTCAAGCACGCGCTGTCTTCCAAGGCAGCAACCGGCAACCTGGTTATTCTGGACGACGCGTCCATGAAAGACGCAAAAACATCTGTTCTGGCGAAAGCCATCAAAGAAAACGGCTGGAAGCGCGTCCTGATCATCGACGGTGCAGAAGTGAACGATAACTTTGCCCGCGCCGCCCAAAACATCACCGGCGTTGATATCCTGCCGACCATGGGTGCCAACGTTTATGACATCCTCAAGCGTGACACCCTGGTGATCACCAAAGCAGGTGTCGAAGCACTGGAGGCTCGTTTAGCATGAGCGCGAAAGCCCAACATTACGACGTGATCCGCAAGCCGATCATCACCGAAAAAGCAACAATGGCATCTGAACATGGTGCAGTTGTTTTCGAAGTGGCAATGGAGGCCAACAAACCGGCGATCAAAGAGGCGATTGAAAACCTGYTTGGGGTTAAGGTCAAAGCCGTCAACACGATGATCACCAAGGGTAAGGTCAAGAAATTTCGTGGCCAGCCCGGTAAGCGTAAAGACGTCAAGAAAGCCTATGTGACGCTCGAAGAGGGCAACACAATAGACGTATCAACCGGCCTTTAATCGGGCTACATGACAGCCTCTTTTCGGGGGCTGTTTTAAATTAACCAAACGGGACCTACGGGGCCCAAACCTAACGGAAGACAGAAAAGCATGGCACTAAAGTCGTATAAACCGACGACGCCAGGCCAGCGTGGGCTGGTTCTGATCGACCGTTCGGAGCTTTGGAAAGGCCGCCCGGTCAAGGCCCTTGTTGAGGGACTGACCAAACAT
This sequence comes from Marinosulfonomonas sp., assembly GCA_002732955.1. Classification (GTDB taxonomy): domain Bacteria; phylum Pseudomonadota; class Alphaproteobacteria; order Rhodobacterales; family Rhodobacteraceae; genus NVTR01. The sequence goes on along the minus strand of NVTR01000083.1, from coordinate 3,325 downwards.
GGCGGACGGAACAATACCGGACGGATTACGATGCGTCGTAAAGGTGGGGGCGCAAAACGCCTCTACCGGATCGTTGATTTCAAACGCAATAAGTTTGACGTCAGCGCAACCGTGGAACGGATCGAATATGACCCGAACCGCACAGCGTTYATTGCGCTGATCAAATATGATGATGGCGAACAGGCCTATATCCTTGCCCCACAGCGTTTGGGCATTGGTGACAAGGTCATTGCGTCAGCCAAGGCCGACGTAAAGCCGGGCAACGCAATGCCGTTTTCCGGCATGCCAATCGGTACCATCATCCACAACATTGAGATGAAGCAGGGCAAGGGCGGCCAGATCGCCCGCGCTGCTGGTACTTACGCTCAGTTTGTTGGWCGKGAYGGTGGTTACGCTCAGATCCGCCTCAGCTCAGGTGAACTGCGCATGGTGCGTCAGGAATGTATGGCCACCGTTGGTGCGGTATCGAACCCTGATAATTCCAACCAAAATCTTGGTAAGGCTGGCCGCAACCGTCACAAGGGTATCCGCCCAAGTGTTCGTGGTGTGGTCATGAACCCGGTCGATCACCCACATGGTGGTGGTGAAGGCCGGACCTCCGGTGGCCGTCACCCGGTGACGCCATGGGGCAAACCAACCAAGGGTGCAAAAACCCGGAACAAGAAAAAGGCGTCCAGCAAGCTGATCATCCGCTCGCGTCACGCTAAAAGAAAGGGCCGCTAGATATGTCGCGTTCTGTATGGAAAGGCCCGTTTGTCGACTCTTATGTGCTTAAGAAAGCCGAAGTGTCGAAAGAATCCGGCCGCAACGAAGTTATCAARATCTGGTCGCGCCGCTCGACGATCCTGCCCCAGTTCGTGGGTCTGACGTTTGGCGTCTACAACGGCCGCAAACACATCCCTGTAAACGTCACGGAAGACATGATTGGTCAGAAGTTCGGTGAATTTTCACCAACCCGCACCTATCACGGCCACGCCGCTGACAAAAAAGCGAGACGGAGCTAAGCCATGAGTAAGGGAAAAAACCCCCGCCGCGTGGCTGATAACGAAGCCATGGCGAAAACCAAGATGCTTCGTACCAGCCCGCAGAAACTGAATCTGGTGGCTCAACTGATCCGCGGCAAGAAAGTGGACAAGGCCTTAACCGACCTGACATTTTCCAAAAAGCGTATCGCTGGTGACGTCAAGAAATGTCTGCAATCGGCAATCGCCAACGCAGAAAACAACCACAACCTTGATGTGGATGAACTTGTCGTGGCCGAAGCATGGGTTGGTAAAAACCTGACGCTGAAACGCGGTCGTCCGCGGGCCCGTGGCCGGTTTGGGAAAATTCTCAAACCATTTGCGGAACTAACAATTCTTGTGCGTCAAGTGGAGGAGCAATCCTAATGGGTCAGAAAATCAATCCAATCGGCATGCGCATGCAGATTAACCGCACCTGGGACAGCCGCTGGTACGCCGAAGGSGAAAACTTCGGCAACATGCTGCTGGAAGACATCAAAATGCGTGAGTTCATTGACGTGGACTGCAAGCAGGCYGGTGTTTCCCGTGTGATCATCGAACGCCCGCACAAAAAGTGCCGCGTTACGGTTCACACAGCACGTCCGGGCGTGATCATCGGCAAGAAAGGCGCAGACATCGAAACCCTGCGCAAGAAACTCGCCGCCATGACCGACAGCGAACTGCACCTGAACATCGTCGAAGTACGCAAGCCCGAAATGGACGCGCGTCTGGTCGCTGACGGTATCGCTCAGCAGTTGGAACGCCGGATTTCATTCCGCCGTGCCATGAAGCGCTCGGTTCAGAACACCATGCGTATGGGTGCCCTGGGTATCCGGGTGAACGTCGCCGGTCGTCTGGGYGGCGCTGAAATTGCCCGCACCGAATGGTATCGTGAAGGCCGTGTGCCGCTGCACACCCTGCGCGCTGACATTGACTACGCAGCCGTCGAAGCGATGACCGCTTATGGCATCATCGGCATCAAAGTCTGGATCTTTAAAGGCGAAATTCTGGAACACGACCCGCAAGCTCGTGACCAGCGTCTCAAAGCTCTCCAGGAAGGCCCTGCACCACGTGGTGCCGGCGGCCGTCGCTAAGGGGGACTGATTTATGCTTCAGCCAAAGCGCAGTAAATTCCGCAAAATGCACAAGGGCCGTATCCACGGTCAGGCAAAAGGCGGTTCTGATCTTACTTTCGGGACATATGGCCTGAAAGCGATTCAGCCGGAACGCATCACCGCSCGCCAGATCGAAGCGGCGCGTCGCGCAATGACCCGTCACATGAAACGTCAGGGCCGTGTCTGGATCCGGATATTTCCGGACGTAGCTGTGTCTTCCAAGCCTACCGAAGTTCGGATGGGTAAGGGTAAAGGCTCGGTGGACTTCTGGGCCGCCAAGGTAAAACCTGGCCGGATCATGTTCGAGATTGACGGTGTTACCGAAGACGTCGCCCGCGAAGCCCTGCGCCTTGCTGCGATGAAACTGCCGATCAAGACCCGGACGGTGGTTCGCGAAGACTGGTGATATTTCGCTAAAGCGAAATTCACCAAGTGCGGTGTAGCGGGTTTTCGCAGAAAACCGGCGGGCCGCACAACGGTAGAAATGAATTGGTAGGGCGGGGTTCACCCCGCCTTTTCCTATTTGGCGATCCATTACCCCGCACACAACTGGCCCGAACGCAGCAGGGCGGAGCCCAGCTTCGCCCCTCCCCAAGGTCAGGCGCGACCCTTGCGTTGAACTGCAAAGATTCCGATAAGGACGCAATCAGTTTCGCTTTATGAGTCAAATGAGACAGGGAAACAATTGCAATGCTTGAGTTCTTTAAGAGGATCGAAGATTCAACTTTCGCAAAATGGTTTCCGCTATTGTTGGTTCTCTTCACCACAGTCTTCCTCGGACGGAACAACTGGCGCGCGGGCGCTGTTTTTCTATCTTTCTGCATATCGGTTTGGCTGTTTATGAAATTACTTACGACAGTAATAAAAACCACCCACAAGTTACTTCAGCACTCACAAAACCCAAAAACCTCGAAGATTGTTTCGGAGGCCGTCGGTGCAATTACTTTCTTTGGAAGTCTTGCTGCAATAGGAGTCGTACTAAGGGATGATAATTTCATTACGCGGTTTGGCAGCGAAAATTCTCCTGATGGAGTCAGCCTATCTTTTATAGATCCATACTTTGCTACAGTTGTTATTGTTTGCTCGATCGTTTTTGCTTGGTACGAAATTCGAAAGCGGTGATTAGGCGTGTTACTTTGTGTATCGTTTTTGGTGTGAGCAACCTCACCCCCACCCATAATTAAAACTCACACTTATCCGCTCTTCCTC
>NVTR01000082.1 GCA_002732955.1 Marinosulfonomonas sp. | reverse complement strand
TGTTGGATTTTACCGTCATGCATGACCACAATCCGGTCCGCCAGCGTCATCGCTTCAATTTGGTCGTGGGTAACATAAACCATCGTCGCGTCTTTCAAACGCATATGGAGACGCGCGATTTCCATACGAACCTGTCCGCGCAGCGCAGCGTCCAGATTGGACAGTGGTTCATCAAACAAAAACACCTTGGGGTCGCGTACTATTGCGCGCCCGATGGCCACTCGCTGACGCTGCCCACCGGACAGCTCGGCAGGTTTGCGATCCAACAACGGATCAAGTTCCAAAGCGCGTGAGCTCTCGGCGACCCGTTCTTCGATTTCCTGTTTCCCCATCCCCGCCTGCTTTAGAACCAGYGCCATGTTGCCACGCACACTAAGATGCGGGTAAAGCGCGTACGACTGAAAAACCATCGCAATGCCGCGCTTGGCAGGCGGCAGATGGGTGACAGATTTACCACCAAGTTTTATGTCACCAGAGGTTTCATCTTCCAGCCCGGCAATGATCCGCAGCAACGTGGATTTGCCGCAACCCGAAGGCCCCAACAGCACCAAAAATTCACCGGACTTGATGTCAAGGTTCAACCCTTCCAGCACCTCAACTGAGCCGAAAGATTTGTAAAGCGACGATATGTTAACTTCGGTCATTTCTCATACTTCCAGTTTTTGGGCTTTGCCGGTTTTCACTGCTGTGTCCGCCGCCAGCGCAATTGCCAGCGATTTCACCGCGTCACCCATGTGGCCGCWTAGGTCCAGATCCTCAACGATTGCCCGCAGAACAAAATCCTGCTCCAGATCACACAGACCTTGATGTCCGGGATCGTCGTTGATTTTCAGCATCGTGTCCGAGCGGGCGAAATTCCCCTGCTCATCCAACTCGGCGTGATGAATGCGAATGTTTGACGTTCTGGTGTGGACCTCATGGTCATCGGACTTTGCTTCACCCTCCAACACAATTGAAACGCTGCCATTGGGGGACATCACGTCCTTCACAAAGAACGCGGTTTCCGACATCATCGGCCCCCAGCCAGCCTCATACCAACCAAGTGAGCCATCATCGAACAACACCTGAAGGTGGCCATAATTATACATATCCGGCGCAATCTCATTACTTAGCCGCAATCCCATGGCCCGCACTTCTACCGGGTTAGCATCAGTAATYTGGCACATCACATCCAGATAATGCACGCCGCAATCCACAATTGGGGATGTGCTTTTCATCAGGTTTTTGTGGGTTTTCCAGGTGTCGCCACTGGATTGCTGGTTCAGGTTCATCCGAAATACATAGGGGCCACCCAATGCGCGGGCCTCTTTTATCAGCCGCACCCATGCCGGGTGGTGGCGCAGGATATACCCCACCACCAACTTGCGCCCATTGGCGCGCGCCGCTGCAACCACCCGTTTGGCATCCGCCAGATTGGTGGCAATTGGTTTTTCCAGAAATACATGCGAACCGGCTTCCATCGCCGCAATCGCGTAATCGGCGTGGCTTTCGGCGTAGGTGGAAATCGACACCAGATCCGGGCKYAGTTCYTTCAAMGCCSCGTARTATTCCGGCAGGATCGGATAGTCCGCCAATCCCGGGTCCAGTTCCGGGGCAGACCGATTCACCAACCCGATAATCGCAAACCCCGGGTTGGTCTCATAGGCCAGCGCATGSSWGCGYCCCATATTGCCCAACCCGGCGACCATAACTTTTACCGGCGCGTGGCTCATTTAACTGCCCCTGCCGTAATGCCGCTGATCAACTGGCGCGAAAATATCAGGTACAGTGCCAGCACCGGAAGCACCGCCAGCGTCATTGCCGCCAATATGGCGTTCCAGTTGCTAAAGAACTGCCCGATGAAAACCTGYGCCCCAAGGGTCAGGGTTTTGGTGCTTTCCGCCGGGGCCAGCACCAGCGGGAACCACAGATCATTCCAGATCGGGATCATGGTGAATACCCCAACTGTCGCCAGGGCAGGGCGCACCAATGGCAAAACCAGACGCAGGAAAATCTGGTATTCGGACAGCCCGTCAATACGTCCGGCCGATTTCAGGTCTTTTGAAACGCTGGCCATGAATTCCGACAGAATGAATATCGCCAACGGCAGACCTTGCGCCGTATAGACCAGTATCAGTGCCCAGTGGGTACCAACGATACCAGCGGCCACCATCAGTTTGATGATCCCCACGGTACCCAACCGGATCGGAATCATGATGCCAAGCGCCAGATACAGCGCCATAAAACGGTTGCCCTTAAAGCGGTACTCACTAAGGGCAAAGGCGGCCATGGCGCCGAACAACAACACAAAAAACAGGCTGATACTGGTCACGAAAAACGAATTCCAGAAATACAGCGGAAAATTCCCCTGGGTCAGAACAGTGGTGTAACCGACGGGGTCAAATGTCTCGAGTGTGGGCAGCGCCATCGGATCCCGAAATATCGCCTTTTTACTTTTGAACGAATTGATGATGATCAAAAAMACCGGGTACAGTGCGATCAGCGTAAAGGTCAGCAGGATTGCGTGCGCGCCAAGTTCGGCCACCCGGTTTCTGCGTGCTCTGGAAATTGCCATTATTCTATCCCTTCACATCTCATACCGGGTCATGCGGCGTTGAATGACGAAYAGGTAGACCGCCACGCCAGCCAAAATGATGAAGAACATCATCGTCGCGATGGCCGCACCCATATTGATGTCACCGGGTTGCGTTTGCTGGCCAAAGAATGTCCGGTGCATATAGGTGCCCAATAAATCGGTGCTGAAATTYGGCCCGGCCAGMGCGCCCTGCGTGGTGTAGATCAAATCAAACGCATTGAAATTGCCCACAAATGTCAGGATCGAAATGATACCAATGGTCGGCAGGATCAGCATTAGCTTGATCTTGAAAAACTGCGAAATCCCGGTGACGCCATCGGTCTCAGCGGCYTCAATYACCTCTTCCGGGATCGACAGCAAAGCAGCATAAATCAGCATCATCGGGATGCCGACAAACTGCCAGACYGATATCAASGCCAGYGTTGTCAGGGCGGTGCTTTCATCCCCCAGAAAGGGGCCGAATAAACTGCCCAACCCAACGCTTGTTAGCAACTCTTTGGAGACCCCCCAAAGCGGTGACAGCATCAGCTTCCAGATAAATCCGACCACCACAAAGGAAAGCAAAGTCGGCATAAATATTGCGGTGCGGTAAAAGGTTTTGCCCGGCAAGTGGAACATCGACAAAAGTGCAGCGATCAGAATGCCGATCGGATTTTGCACCAGCATATTGATCATAAAGAAATAAAGGTTGTTCCAAAGTGCATTAAAGAACGGCCCAACCCAGTAAAAATCGGTGAACAGGCGAACATAGTTGCTTAGCCCCACATAGGTGACTTCCTGCGTGACAATGTCTTTTGTGAAAAACGACAGCCGCAAGGTTTCACCAAGCGGGATGATCATGATCGCGGTGTAGACCAGAACCGCAGGCATCAGGAATATCACGATATGCCAGCGAAACGGGCGTTTTCTGCGGATTTCTTGCTCTTGCATCACGCTCTCCGATTGGTCGGGGGTGGGCGTCAGAAATTCGGTTGCCGGTTTGCACCCGACAGCGATTCAGGAATTGCCGGGCGCGCAATCACGCGCCCGGCCAGTTTCAGTAAGGCTTAGTTTTGTTGCGGAGCATACCAGGCTTCAAGCCCGGCTTGCAGCTGTGCCGCCCCATCTTCCGGCGTCGTTGTGCCGTTGATCACGTTCGCGGATACACCCCACATTTCGCTCCATAGGTTAGGCGTGCCACGCGCCAGAATTTGCGCAGCTGAACGAATGGTGGAATTACACTCAGCACGCCATGAAATGAATTCATTGGCAATAGGATCATCCAAAGTGATCGCGTGGTTTGAGAGGGAGAAGAACCCAGGTACCGCATTTGAATAGAGCGTCGCAAATTCTGCGGTCCCCATCCAATCGAGGAATACCTTGGCCGCATCCGCATTTGGCGAATTTGGGTTCAGACCCAGAGCAATATCGGTGTGATCCGAGATGTAACAATCAGCCCCGGCCGCCGGAAGCGGCGGCTTGAATACACCCAGCTCAAACTCAGCGTCGTTGTTGAACCCGGCAATTTCCCAGGAACCAGCTGGATAAATTGCGGCGCGCCCAAGCGTGAACAGTGTCTGGCTGTCAGGATATGACTGAGCGCTGAAACCGTCGCCCATGAACGGAGCCCAGCTTGCMAGAACCCGCARTGGTTCAACCCAACCCTCATCGGTCAACTTGCCGGAACCATCAATGATTGCCTTGCGGCCTTCTTCGCCTTTCCAGTACATCGGTCCGATATTTTGCAGACCCATTGCAGCACTTTCCCATTGATCCTGGGTGCCCATTGCCAGCGGTACATAGTTGCCGTCCGCCTTRATYGCTTCCAGCACCGACATRAACTCGGCCTGTGTGGTAGGCACTTCAACACCAACTTCGGCAAAGGCATCTTTGTTGTAAATAAAGCCGTGGATCACAGCCGCGATCGGCACACAGAACGTGGCGCTGCCATCATCCGTAGTCCATGCRGATTTYGCCACATCAGGAAAACTGTCAAGCGCCGAAAAGCCTTTTAGGTCTGCCAGATGGCCCTGATTGTATAGCGTCAAAGCCCGGTCAAACGGGCGRCARGTGATCAGATCACCAGCAGTTCCGCCTTCCAGTTTTGCGTTCAGGGCTGCATCGTACTGAGCAGGTGCCGTAGGCGCAAAAGTAACAGTGATACCCGGATTCGCAGCTTCAAAAACCGGAATGATTTTATCCTGCCAGATGGTAAGATCATCATTGCGCCAGCTTTCAATCGTCAACTCCTGCGCATAGGCAACAGATGCGGTACCGGCCAGTAGTGACGCAGCAATCCCGCTTAAGATTAGTTTTTTCATTGTCTTCCTCCAGTTGGTTTTCGGCTAMTTTTTATTAACTTCNNGATCGTTTTAGTTCTAATTGTTACTATTTAGGGCGGCCCCCAAATTGCCGTTATGCTCGGCCAACATTTTCTCCGCCTCGTCCGGGCTATGACCGTTAACTTGTAATATTGCAGTCTTGATATCCATTTCGGCATTGGCCAGCGCATCCCGCGCTACGTCGTCACCGCAACCAGTGACCGAGGCCACAATTTTTGCGGCGCGTTCGGCCAGCTTTTCATTGCTCACCACCATATCAACCATATAGCCGCTATGGACCTTGTTCAGCCCGATCATCACACAGGTGGAAAACAGGTTCAGCGCTGCCTTCTGGCTGGTGCCGGCACTTAGCCTTGTGGACCCGGCCAAAACCTCGGCTCCGGTATCCAGCAACATCCCTATTTCCGCATCTTCCAGCAGCGGGCTGCCCGGATTATTAGCCAATGAAATTGTCAGCGCCCCAAGAGAGCGCGCGCGTTGAATAACGGCCCTTGTATACGGTGTGGTGCCGCTGGCTGCGATGCCGATCACAACATCATCGGTCTTAAATCCAGCATCATCTGAATTGCGACCCGCCAGATCCACATCATCCTCAGCGCCTTCCATGGCGTGTTTCATACCGGCATCACCACCAGCAAACAGGTTCAGTATCCGCGCATCAGGCCAGTTAAAGGTCGGCCCCAGTTCAATGCCGTCCAAGACCCCCAGTCGCCCGGAAGTCCCCGCGCCTACATAGATGATACGACCTTTGCCACCTTCCAGCCGTGCCACCGCCGCATCCACTGCCCGTTCAATCTCTGGCAGCGCCATATGTACACAGTGAATTGCCCGTTGTTGTCCATCCAGCAACGCAGACAGCACATCCGCGCGAGGCCAGCCCGCCAGCCCCTGATAGCGCGGGCTGCGCTGTTCGGTTTGTCGCCAATCTTTCGTATGTTCGACAGATGGACTCGGTTTAGCTAAATCAGCAGACAGTTCAAATTCCTCCACAATAATGCCAATATAGTACCAAAGAGAAACTTATAAATCAACCCGGTGTGTCAATTATTTTCGCGCCAGCCTCAGAAAACCATGTTTTCACTAACATTTATCTGCCACCGCATACCGAGAGTTGCGTTTTCATTTTCCTGTATTAACTTATACCGAAATAACCTTACTAATAGGCATAAAAATATGCACTTTTGCTTGGATATTGGCGGTACAACCACCCGCGGAGCCTTGTTTTCAACCGACGGTAAAATTCTGGGTCACGCAACGGCAACCGGGGCTGCGCTGTCTTTGGGGGCCGGGTATACTGCTGGTATTATCCGCGAGGTCTGGCAGCAGATTAAACAAACCACGGATGCAAAAGTTCCGCCAGAAGGTAAAATTGGTATTGTCGCTGGTATTGCCGGAGCTACCATCCCCGGCGAAGCGGCTAAACTCACAGAAATCCTTAGCGAATTTGCCAGTCTGCGTATCGTGA
>NVTR01000017.1 GCA_002732955.1 Marinosulfonomonas sp. | reverse complement strand
CCGCGCCACCGCCGCATCCACTGCCCGTTCAATATCTGGCAACGCCATATGCACACAGTGAATCGCGCGTTGCTGACCRTCYAGCAAMGCAGACAGCACATCCGCACGCGGCCAGTCGGCCAGCCCCTGATACCGCGGGCTGCGTTGTTCGGTTTGCCGCCAATCTTTCGATACTTCGATTGATTGACCCGGTTTGGCTAAATCAGCAGACAGTTCAAATTTCCCCACAATAATGCCAATAGCATACCAAATGGAGATTTATTAATCAACCGGGAATTTCAACTCTTTCACACGCAGCACGGCAAAGCGTATTTTTGATTTTTATTACCCGACACATTAAACCGGGTGTTGCGTTTTTAAACACCCACTATAATCTGAAAGCAAATACCTTCACGATTTGGCTTAAAACATGCACTTTTGCTTAGATATTGGTGGCACCACGACCCGGGGTGCGCTGTTTTCAACCGGTGGAAAAATATTGGTGCGCGCAGGGGCGACCGGGGCAGCCCTGTCCCTGGGGGCAGAGCATGCCGCTGGTATTGTCCGCGAAGTATGGCAGCAGATTAAGCATACCAAGGGCTCTGAAGCGCCGCTAGAAAGCGAAATTGGTATTGTCGCTGGTATTGCCGGAGCTACCATCCCCGGCGAAGCGGCTAAACTCACAGAAATCCTTAGCGAATTTGCCAGTCTGCGTATCGTGAGCGATGGCTACGGCGCTCTGGTCTCGGCGACCAACGGTGCCCCTGGTACGCTTATTTCCGTTGGCACCGGGCTGACCGGAATGCGGCTCTTTGAAAATGGGGATAGCATTGCTGGTTCCGGTTGGGGGTTCCCCATTGGTGATCAGGGCAGCGGTGCCTGGCTCGGTCTTTGTGCCATGCAGGACCTGACCAAATATATCGACGGTATTGCCCCGATCCAGCCGGTTTCGGCCGACTTCGTTTCGCAAATCTTGGCAATTAGCGGCGCAGACCGATTTGACATTCTGCACTGGCAAAAAAATGCTAAACCAAAAAACTACGCCAGCCTCGCCCCGGTTGTGGTGAAATTTGCACAAGGTGGTGACGAATATTGTCTTTCTTTGATGCAGCGCGCTGCACGGGAAATCACTGAGCTCGCGCAAACTTTATTGCCGCAAAACCCCACCTCACACACCGATGACCCAGTTACAAAACCAATCTGGCTCTCCGGCGGCCTAAGCACCCCATTGCTGCCCTATCTTAAAACCGGTTCCGCCAAAATAAATTGGCGGATTTCCCGGTCTGAACCTCTAAGCGGCCTGTACCTTCTGGCCGCTGGCAAAGCGCCTGTAGAAAATGTAATCCCAAGGGCTGTTGTTTGAAACCCTGGCRACGTAACCATTGMAAAGGTGCCCCATACAGCAGCAGATTGGAGCTATTTCCCCATGGATTCCGCGTCATTCCATGTGGAATTGTTTAGGCAGCAGGTAAGGAAACTGTGTCGTCGGGTCAATCTCGATTTTCATGATCGGCGCCATCCATTCGCCCCATCTGGCGTTCGGGTCACTGAGCGCCAGCTTTGCCTTGGTAGCTTCCAGATCTTCGGTTTCAAAATAGCCAAACAGGGTCAGGCCGTGGCGAAAAATATTGTAGTTTGAAATGCCTGCATCGCGCAGGGAATCCAGCATGTCGGGCCATATTTCATCGTGGCGTTTTTTGTATTCTTCTTCGTATCCYKTGCGGACCTCTAACACCCACGCATAGCCTGCCATTACAGTCCCTCCCGCCAATTATTGAAGCAATCGCGCATAGCGATTGTTTCGGTTAAAACGTCTTCATACAGCGTGTTCATGTAATCCTGATGGACAWTTTCAATCGCCAGCGCGCCGGTGTAGCCMGCGTCGCGTAATGTGCCGAACATTGCTGGAAAGTTCAGCGTACCKTGTGCAAATTTRGTCTGCAGCGCGCCCATCTTGGCCTGCCGCAGGTGGACATGGACGGCGTGCGGCGCAAGCGGGTCAATTTCATCCTGRCGATAACCCAGACAGGTGAAATGCGAATAATCCAGCGCCAGTTTGATGCCAGTTGCTTCGATTACYTTCATCACGATGTCAGGCGATTCCGTGTAAGAATGCACATGGGGTTCGATACAAATGGTAGTGTTGAAATCCTTCGCCAAATTKCCCATGGCGCTAAGGCTGTCGATCGACACAGCCATCGCGTCGGCCCGCGACTGGCCCGGATTTACGATGCCGGGCAGGATGAACACGGTTGAAATTTTGGCAGCRTCGGCAAATGTCAGCACAGCTTCCAGATCAGTCAGATTTTGTTCCAGCGTGCCGGGCAGCGCCAGATTYTGYCCGCCGAGCCCTTCGCCAAAAAGATGGTAATAGTTTGGTATGTCCACACCTAATGGCGCCAACCGGTCTGCGGCGGCGTTTGGGTCCGACAGGATTTCCGTTTTGTCCAACGCCGGGCGATAAAACAACCCGACATCCAGCGCACCTATGCCAAGTGCCTTTGAAATCGCTGCCGCCTCAGGCAAGGTGCAGGACGGCAACGACCATGACGTCAAAGATAGTTTCATACCCTAACCCCCAACCATTTCCAGTTTGCCGGATTTGGCGGACCGATACATCGCGTCCAGTGCTTCTGTTACACGGGCGCCGTTTTCGCCATTAGCGCCGTTAACGACATCTTGCCCGGCACAGATTGCAGCGAACACATTCACCGGTAACTCGCCGTCATATTCGGCGTCGGCCTGCGACATTTCAATGAYCTGATCCGCGCCATCAAGACGCTGCAAAGCCAGCCGCGCGCGTTCATTATCAAACACAATCATGCCTTCAGTGCCGTAAATGCGGATGTCCATGTGCATACCGATATGTTTGGGAACAGTCGCCGAACCTGACAGCGAAACGGTCGCCCCATTGGTCGCCCGGGCAATCGCTGCGTCATAAAAATCAACACCGGTTTTCGATTGTCCGGCCATGCAACAGACGCTCTCAAATTTCAGGTCCGAAACATAGAACAGCCAACCCAGCGAGTGGGACATCTGGCCCCAACCGTAACCACCTGCTTTGTCTGGATCGGCCCATGTGGACGCAGGGGGTCGAAACAAATGATCAGCGGTTTCCACCATTGGTTCACCGGCGAACAGATCTTCCAGCGCAGAACCCATTTGGCAAACAGCGTGGCGCACCGTCCCTATTCGTCCATCACGAACCATCTGCGCGGCTTTTGCGGTGAAWTCAGTAAAGTTCATGCCGGTTGGCACCAGCACCTCTCGCCCTGCTTTCAACGCCGCCGCAGCAATGGCCCGGCCATCCGCCGCCGTAGTTGCCATYGGTTTTTCCACCAGCACATGACACCCGGCTTGCAGCGCAGCAATCGCTGGGCCAGTATGGGCGACGTGGGGCGTGGAAATCATCACGCCGTCCAGATTTTCCTTGGCCAGCATTTCATCCAGATCAGTGTAGCGCGCCGAAATCCCGAACTTGTCGCCCGCGATTTTCAGGCGTTCTGCATCAAGATCACAGATCGCAACAATTTCGCCATTTGGATGGTTTTGTATGGTCGGAATATGGTTGAACGTGGCCCACCAGCCTATTCCGACGACGCCAATTCTTGCGCTCATGAATTTGACCCTCCRTCCGATTGTGCGATGGTCGATTTATAGACATTCTGCATATGCTGTTCGGCGGCTTTGGCGGCGGCATCTGCATTGCGCAACTGAAGTGCATCCAGCAATATCCGGTGATCATTAAAGCTCTGCTGCAATACGCCAGTACTTTCAGCGCGGCGCTTACGAAACTCCAACCCCAGCACGTTCAGGCTCTCACCTATGCGTTTTAGGAATGCGTTGCCCGAGCCAATCCATATTGCCTCATGAAATTCAAAATCTGACASGCGAAATGCGCGYGCATCGTTCAGCATCAGCTTTTGCTCGGCCAGTATGTTTTCCAGACGGGTAAGGGTTTCGCGGTCGATATTTTCAGCCGCGCGCCGCGCTACATCGCTTTCGATCAGACTGCGGGCATCATAAAGTTCGCGGATGTTCACATCTTCCAGCGACAGGAAAAACTGGATGGGGCCTAGCAAAGCGTCGCCATCCAGCTTGGTGATATAAGCGCCGCCACCCTGGCGGGATTTCACCACACCCAGAATGGAAAGACCCCGAATTGCTTCGCGCACAGACGGGCGAGAGACATTYAGTGACAGCGCCAGTTCCCGYTCAGGCGGCAATTGGTCTCCGGGCTTTAGCGCCCGCGCTGTGACCATATCGATAATGCGCTGCGCCACTTTTTCGGCAACAGATTCCCGCTCAATGGGTTTATCAAATTCGACGCGCGTCACGGAGTTTTTCACGCGCYTTCTCCTTTTGGATTTGGTTTCCCAGAGGGCCACAGCTTTGTCAGATCAATCCTCGGCGCCAGAACCGAACCGATCAACAACAGGCCAATAACRCCGGTCTGGATGTGACCGGTGATATTCATCAACGCCATGCCGTTGCGCAGGTTCAGCACGATCAGCACAGCCAGTAAAGTGCCGACAAGCGAACCGGACCCACCAAAGATACTGACCCCGCCCAGCAGRACRATRGTGATGATGTCCAGYTCRAACCCCAATGCTACGTCACCRCGCACRGCCCCYACACGGGCGGCGTAAAGCAACCCGGCAAACGCCGCCACGACCCCCGAGGCGGTGAACAATATCAGCTTATGACGCCCGGTATCTATGCCTGCGAAGTCCGCAACATCCCGGYTGGTGCCGATGACATAGGTTTTGCGCCCAAATCCGGTGCGTTGCAGTACGACGAACAATACGATGAACAACGCAATGAATGCGAATATCGCAAACGGGATCGGCCCGACCAGCCCTTGCTGACCAAGGGCGTCAAACCAATCAGGAAAGTCGGTGATACCGCGGTCTTCCACCAATACCCGCGCCAATCCGCGATAACCGATCAGGGTTGCCAGTGTCACCACCAGTGATGGCAACCCGACACGGGCAATGAAATAGCCGTTCAGCGCGCCACCCAGTGCTCCGGCAATCAGAACGACGGGAATGACCAGCCCCAGACCGACTCCACTTTGAAACATCCAGCCAAACAGGCAGGCTGCCAGTCCCATCATAGAGCCAACGGACAAATCAATTTCGGCATTGATGATGATGAACGTCATCACAAGTGCCACAATAATTTTTTCAATCGACAGCTGGAAAAGGTTTACCTGGTTTTGCAGCGTCATGAATTGTGGTGACAGGRTACTGTTTACAATTATGATTAATATCAGCGCGACCAACAACAAACCTTCCCAGCTTTTCAGACGTGTAAACACTGCTCCGATCATGGCGTCGCCTCCTGTGAAGCGGTTGGTCGGGAATTCTCACGCGCGACCCGTAAAGCAATCAAACGTCGCATAACGATCGCGTCTACGGCTACCGAGATCAGGATCAAAGTACCCAAAACCGCCTCTCGCCAGAACTCACTCACTAAATCCCAGCGTACCAGACTGGTGTCGATCAAATCGATCATGATGGCCCCAATAAGTGCGCCCATGACTGAGCCAGAGCCGCCAAAAATATTTACCCCGCCAACAACYGAAGCAGCGACCGATTTTAGCTCCAGCCCCAGTCCGGCAACGACCGTGATTGTGCCAAAACGYGCCAGGAACATGAAACCCGCAAGACCGGCCAGAACCCCTGCCAATACAAATGTAATGAAAACCACAGCACTGGTATTGATACCGGCCATTTTCGCAGCTTCCGGGTTGGAACCGACAGCATATAATTTTCGCGCCGGGCGGAATTTGGTCAGCGCCAGATGAACCARAAATACCACCARCARTGCCGCCATAAACCCGGCGCGAAACTGAAACTGCCCAAGCTGGAAAAGTACAGTATTTGGAAAGCTGACCAGCCAGTCAGGCAGGTTTGACGTTGTGATGGATTTCGCATCCGAAAATTCTACAAGTGCCGAGCGAAACAGCGCCAATGTGCCTAGCGTCACGATGATCGCGGGGATACGTGCATAGGCTACCAGCACACCGTTAATTGCGCCAAAACCAGCRCCTATTACCATCGAATAGGCCACCAGAACGGCGGGGCTAAGACCGGGGTGGTWGGTGATCAGACTGCCGGTAGCAAAGGCGACAAAGCCAACGATTGAACCGATGGACAGGTCGATGTTTCGGGTCAGAATGACCAAAGTCTGCGCGGTGGCAATAAAYGCCATRATCGCGACGGAACTGGATATCCGRTTGAAAAGCCGTCCGTTCAGGTAATTCGGGATTTGYGTKGAAAAGAACAGRATGATCAGGATCAGAACRCCCAGCAACCCCAGTATCCGCAGATTTTGCGGGCTGATCCGCGCAAATAAACCACCCATCAGGAGGCCTCTTTCARCGCAGATTGCCCGGTGGCCATTGCCATGATTACCTCTGGCGTTGCATCGACATTATCAACGATGCCCATTTGCTTACCTTCGCGCATCACCAGAATGCGGTCGCCCATTGCCAGTACCTCTGGCAAGTCGGATGAAATAACCAGTGCAGCACCTCCATCTGCCACAAATTTGCGGATCAGCTCATGCACTTCGGCCTTGGCACCGATATCAATGCCACGGGTGGGTTCGTCAAAAATCAGCAAATCGGGTTTCAGGTTCAGCCATTTAGCCAGCATCACCTTCTGCTGATTGCCCCCCGACAGCATTTCAACGGGAATATCAATGCTAGGCGTGCGGATGTTCAGCCGCTCACGATAGTGCTCGGCAACCTCCGTTTCTTTAGCATGATCCACCATTCCCGCAGGCGACAGGAAATCGCGCAGGCTCGCCAGTGAAATGTTTGCCGAAATATCCATGGGCATCGCCAGCCCATATTTTCGACGGTCTTCGGATACATAGGCAATACCGGCGTCCATTGCCTGTCGGGGGGTCGTGAAATTTACGGGTTTTCCTTTGTACWRAACRCTKCCRCYGGTTGGCGGRTGTATCCCGAACAGCGCCAGCGCCACATCMGTRCGRCGYGCGCCMAYYARCCCGGACATGCACAGAATTTCACCCTTGTGCAGGTCAAACTCGATGCCTGAAAATACGCCTTCCAGGGTCAGATTGCGGACCTCCAGCATGGTTTCGGGTAGTGCGGATGATGGCGTCTTGTCGAAAAAGTGTTCAACCTCGCGTCCAACCATTTCGGCGACCATACCGCTTGATGTGACCTCATTAATCGGTCGGGTTGAAATGTGCTGGCCATCGCGGATCACGGTCACACGGTGCGCAATATCAAAAATTTCCTCTAGCCGGTGCGAAATGTAAACAACTGCCACACCTTGTTTAGCCAACGTTGTGGCGATGCGGCGCAGCTGTTCGGCTTCGTGTGCAGAAAGCGACGCAGTTGGTTCATCCATGATTAAAACCCGCACGTCCTGACTTAGGGCGCGGGCAATTTCGACGGCTTGTTGTTCTGCCAGCGTCAGTCCGCTGGCGATACGGTCAACGTCCAAAGACATGCCAATACCTTCAATCAAAGCGCGGGCTTTTTGGCGCAGCGCGCTCTGGTTCTGAATCAGCCCGATATTGTTCGCGCTGATGAAAATATTTTCGGCAACATCAAGATCATGGAACACCATAGGTTCCTGATAAATCGCAGCAATTCCGATATCGCGCGCAGCTTGCGGGCCGGAAATTGTTTTCTCTACCCCGTCAATGGAGATGGAGCCCTCGGTAGGCTGATAAATCCCGGTCATGATCTTGATCATCGTGGACTTACCGGCACCATTTTCGCCAACAATTGCATGGACTTCACCAGGAAGCAGGCTGATCGATATGGATGACAACGCAGCTGTCGTGCCAAAAACCTTGGTGATTTCATTCAGCGACAGGACAGGTTCAGTCATGGCTTGGCTCCGGCGGAAATGGGAAGTGACCGACGACAAAAACCGTCGGCCACAATGTTTCATTTACTTTGAAGCAGCTTCGACGTTTTCACTGGTGTAAACCGTAAACGGCCCCATCAGGATACGTTTCTGACCCGGACGACCCGGATCTTCCTCGATGGTAAAATCACCCATCCGACCGGCACTAAAGCTTTCACCAATGTCACCGCTTAACTGGCCAGAGGCGATACCGTAAGCAGTGTAATACGTCAGATAGCCCAGATCACGGAAATCCCACAGCGCGAATTCAGGCGCACAACCGTTCAATGTGTAGGACAACATTTCAGATGGCAATCCCAGACCAGAAACCTTAACCGTATCGCACAGGCCTTCGTCCTGCATGGCCTTGGCGGCGGCCTGAATGCCGACTGTGGTTGGCGACATGATCACACCAAGATTTGGGTGCTTATCCACCAGTGCCAGCGCGCGRTTATAGCTRACCTCGGCCTGATCGTCACCATAAACGATATCAACCAGTTTGATGTCCGAATACTTGGCATCTGTGGCCAGGACATTTTCCAGGCTGGCGATCCAGGCGTTCTGGTTCGCCGCATCCGGTGTCGCCGACAAAACAGCCATTTCACCGCTGCCACCCAGCATCGAATGGGCCATATCGGCCATAACACCACCGATAGAGCCAAAATCAACCTGTGCTACAAACACGCTTTCACCTTCACCCGATGGTATCGGGCTGTCCCAGGTTACAACCGTTGTGCCCGCAGCCTGCGCTGCCGTCGCCGAGGGTACAATCTGATCACCGGCGTTGTTGGACAGCATAACTGCGCCCTGACCCTGCGTGGCCGAGGTTGTCATAATCTCAATCTGACCCGCGACCGAATTTTCCGGCGTTGGACCGACGAACAGCAATTCACCCGGATTGTTAAGTTCAGCGTGCGCTTCCTGCGCGCCATCATTGGCTTGGTCAAACACCAGAATACCAAGGAATTTAGGCAACAGGACCATGTCGACGTCTTTGCCACCCTCCAGCGTTTTGGCCTGCGCGAACGCCATTGTGGCCCCGCCAAGCATCAGTGACGCGGTGACGCCTAATGTAAGTAATGCTTTCATGTTTTCCTCCTGAAAAACTAATTTCAGCGCGTTATTGCGCYTATTGTTAAATCGGCTGGCGGGTATCCCACCCCTGTTGCCGTAACCTGTAATATGCTCTGCTCAAGCCTGTCCGACGGATTGGYGTTGTTGTCCCAATCCCTCAATTCCCAGGGTCATTTCCTGACCTTTTCTTAGATAAACTTGCGGGTTTTGCCCCATTCCAACGCCCGGTGGGGTACCGGTTGAAATAATGTCTCCGGCTTCCAACGTCATGAATTGTGATATGTGATGGACCAGATGCGCGACCCCAAATACCATGGTATTGGTTGAGCCGTCCTGAAAACGGTGGCCGTCCACCTCCAGCCACATGCCCAGGTTTTGCGGGTCAGGAACTTCATCGCGCGTTACCATCCACGGCCCGATAGGCCCGAACGTGTCGGCACTTTTGCCCTTTACCCACTGRCCACCGCGCTCCAGTTGAAACGCCCGTTCGCTGACGTCGTTGATAACGCAGTAACCCGCGACGTAATCCAACGCGTCGGCTTCATCGACGTATTGCGCGGTTTTTCCGATCACCACGCCCAGCTCGACTTCCCAGTCAGTTTTTTGCGAATTGCGCGGGATCAGAACCTGATCATCGGGGCCACAAATTGCGGTTGTGGCCTTGAAGAACAGGATCGGCTCTGTGGGKACTTCCATGCCGGCTTCGGCTGCGTGATCGGAATAGTTCAGGCCGATACAAATGAATTTGCCGACATTGCCAACGCAAGGTCCGATCCGGGTATCGGCAGGGATTTCCGGCAAGGTTGCCGAGTCAATGGCGCGTAGCTTTTCCAGTGCTACGTCAGAAAGGGCGTCCCCTGACACATCATCAATATGTGAAGACAGGTCACGGATTACCCCGTCACTGTCTAACATTGCCGGTCTTTCCTGACCCTTGGCACCTATTCGCATTAGTTTCATATTGTTTCCCTCAGAGTTGAACTGGTTTGCGTGGCGGATCACCCGCCAACGCGCGTAAAATGTCYTGTGCGACCAGCCCTTGCAAGCGRTCGATRGCGGCGTCGGAATACCAGGCGGCATGTGGCGTGAGCAACAAGTTCGGCGCATCACGCAAAGGGGATTYCGCTGGTAGTGGTTCGGTCTCAAACACATCCAAAGCGGCCCCGGCAATCACACCGTCGCCAAGGGCGCGCGCCAGATCATCCTCGACAATCAACTGGCCACGCGCGCTGTTAATGATCATTGCGTGGGGTTGCATGGTTGCCAGCCGTTGCGCGTTGAAAAACCCAATAGTTTGCCGGGTGCCCGGTGCATGCAGCGACAGGATGTCAGATTGGCGCAGCAACGTGTCAGCGTCAGTTAGCGTCACGCCCAAATCCCTGGCTTGTGCCGCGTCCAACCCGGGATCGGTGACCATGAACTGAAAGCCAAACCCCTTTAGCCGGGCAAGAACAGCTCGCCCGATCTGGCCCATGCCGAAGAACCCAAACGTCGTTTCAGAAAACGGTTTYAGCGGTTTGGCATTTTCCACAGCCGCCCATTCACCGCGCCGCACCGAAGCATCAAGCGGTATCAGCTTGYGCAGCAATGTCAGSGCCGTGGCCGCAGTGTGATCTGCGACTTCATCAGCGCAGTAATCAGGCACGAAACCGACCTTCAGTCCGGCATCCTTTGCCGCCGCCAGATCAATATTATCGTAACCAACCCCATAGCGGATCACCGTGCCGCCGGGTGCCATGGCCTGTGCAGCCTCAGCGCCAAAGGGTGCGAATTGCACGGCAACAACATCTGCGCCGTTCACGGCCTTAACCACGTCTTCGGYGGATTTGCATTGGTGGGCAGAAAACTCCGCCCCGGCACCAATTGCCGCGGCTTCTTCCTGTTCAAGTCTGGGGAAGGTGTAATCGGTTACAACAACGCGCGCCGTCATGTTTGCCCCTCCAGATAGTCAAAGATGATCTCGCCTGCGACAAGGGTAAAATCTGCCCGCCAGAAGAAACCTTGTAACGGCTCAGTCACCGGCAGGCGAAACACCGGCAGTTGCGCATTGGCGCGTAGTTCCACGGTGCAAGGGCCGCTCCAGGCCTCATGCACCGTTACATCCGTCAGCATTCGGGAGGTAATCTGCCGGATGGCCGGCCGACCATCAATGTGATCGACCGCTTTCAAATTCAGGTTGGTGGCAAAATCGAAATATGGATTCAGCGCATCTGCATCCACAGCGTTTTGCTTATAGGGCAGGGTGCCGGTGATGACGTCGATGCCGTTRCGCTCAACCCGGCCGACAATCAGATCGCCGCAAAATTCAATGGATGGCTKGCCCAGCTTTTTGGGCTGGCCGTGGACTTCACGCCCATGCGCCACACCAATATCAGATGACAGTGCCAGATAGGGTGAATACGCCCCCTCCAGATCACCCAAACGCGCACCGAACATCACGTTGGCCTCATTATAGGGGCCGATCCAGTCGGTGTCGTTCATCCTGTAAATATGAACGCAGGCAATATCGCCAACCGGTTCCAGCGGCGGCGGCAACAGAAATGCCATCGCTTCGGGGTCGGTGCGCCAGTAAAGCGTCAGGATTTCAGCATTGCGAAAGCRAAACGGAAACSGCGGGATCATCGGCGCATCCCAAGGCGTGGAAAAGCCGGGTGCGCGAATGTCGTCCTCACTTGGGCGGGTAAGYCCATATTTTTGTGACCTGCTCATTCGGCCAACCTCCGAACCACATCTTCCTGAACCTCAATTCCAAGTCCCGGCGCGTCGATCGGGTAGGCCCAGCCATCCCGGTGCCAGATTTTTTCGGCAACCAGATCGTTCTGAACCACCACATCAAACGGCTTGAATTCAAATATCTCGGTGTTGGGTGAGGCCAGYGACAGGTGCAGACTGGCCGCGGTAGTTATCGCCGTGGACCATGCGTGGGCATTGACGACGTGGCCGTGTTTGGTGGCCAGCGCGTCCACCCTGCGAAACCCGGTRATGCCYTCTACCCGGGCCGGATCAACACCGTAAACTTCCACCGCGCGCACAAATTCCATCTGGCGGCGRTARCCCGCTTCGGTGAACTCCCGTTCACCACTGGCAATACGAACATCCGTACTGGCGGCCAGTTTCTGATAGCCTGCGTCATCGGTCGGATAGAGCGGCTCTTCATACCAGCCGATGCCGTATTCGCCCATCCGGTTGGCGACACTTATCGCGGTGTCCACATCCCAGCGCACGCCATTACCAATGTCGACAAGGATTGCGGCGTCATCCCCTAGCGCTGCGCGTAATGCGCGAATGAAACTGACATCGGTGTCAGGATCACCTCCAATATTGCTCTCACCTTTTTTGGCGAACCCCAGCTTGCAGGATCGGAACCCGGCGGCAAAATAACCTTCCACCTCAGCCACACAGGCCGCTTCGCCGTTTTTGTTGATGTGGGATGATGCGTTGGCCAGCAGCCGGTCATGTTGCAACCCGCCGAACAGTTCATAAAGTGGCTTTCCCGCTACCTTGCCGCGGATATCCCACAGSGCCATGTCGACCCCGGAGATTGCCAGTGAAGCAATGCCACCTTCACCGTACCAAAACACATGACGGCGCATTTTTCCCCAGGCAGTTTCGATATTTTCGGCCAATTCATCCTTTAATATGGGCAGGAAGCCGTCGGTGATAATCGTCGCAACCGCCTGGCAAGCTTCGGGCCACATCGCGATACATTCACCCCAGCCAATCACGCCATCGCTGGTTTCTACCCGCACCAACACGGTGCGTCGGGTGGTGTTGAAATCGTTCGGGTCAGGGTAGGCGATTGCGATCGGCTCAATCGCGATAATGCGCGTCATTTTAGCAACCTYCCCAGGTCAAACTTGTTTGCCGATTTCTTTTGACAGCCGGCTAATTTGGATTTATTAAATTGGTCAGGCCAATTAACTACGCTACACAATGGAAGGTCAAGCTAAATGTTCAACCTGTCACCTATCCCTGTTCCCGATCTGTCGGGCAAAACTATTCTTGTGACGGGGGCGGGGCATGGCATTGGCTCGGTTCTGGCAGAGCTTCTGGTTGCAAAACGAGCCCAGGTTTATGCGGGCGTGAATAACGCAATCAATGCAGGCGAAGAGGCGCGTCTAAGTGGTACAAATGTCGTCGAACTGGACGTCACCAACCAGTCAAACGTCGATGCAGTTATGGCGAAAATCCAGTCCGAGAACGGACAGCTAGACGTATTGGTCAATAACGCCGGTCTGATCACACCGATTGGGCATTTGAAGGATATCTATAGTGACGATCTGGCCCCGGCGTTCGAAGTGAATGTCATTGGCATCCATCGAATGATTCGCGCAGCACTTCCTATGTTGCGCGCCAGCAAAGGGGCGATTGTGAATGCCGGCACCGGTGCGGCGACCACGGCAATGGAAGGYTGGACAGCCTATTGCAGTTCAAAGGCCGCCGCCCGGATGCTAACGCAGATGAGCGCGCTGGAATTGTCGGGTGATGGCATTCAGAGCTTCTTTATCGGTATCCCGCCAACGGACACTGATATGCAGGGCGAAATCCGTGCATCCGGCCTGAACCCGATCAGCAAAATTCCACAAACCGATCTGGTTGACCCGGCCGTTCCGGCAAGTGTGATGGCATGGCTGTGCGGACCCGAGGCGCGCAATCTGGAAGATGTTCTGCTTGACGTGCGCGATGACAGATTTTCTGCGATGATGGGAAAATAGGACCGGCGCGTCTAGCTATTTGGATCGTCAATCAGCAGCGTAGGTTTYGCMAGYRYCGTYAAATCRCCRTTGTCGGCAATTTCAACCTGACTGCCRCTAATAACGACCCCATAAGGGATCAGCGCCTTGATCGCCCGTGACAGATTTTCCGGGGTCATYCCCAGGCGCGAGGCCAGGCGTCTTTTTTCAAGCCCAAGCTCGAACCGATCACCACCGCCTGCAAAAATCTGGGTTTTCAAAAGGAAGTTTGCCAGACGTTCGATTGAGCTGCGCAGTTTCAGATTTTTTGCGTCCTTCAAAACAGCCCGGTAACGCTTGGCAAGTTCTGTAACTACAGCGCGCGCAAAGTCAGGGTCAGTTTCAAAAATCGAGCGCACATCAATTGATGGCAACAAAACCACCCGCGACCTTTCCAGAGTACGCGCGGACATCAGGTAAGGCGCATCCTGAATTGCAGCCGCAAGTATGAATGTTGATACCGGGCGCGCAATTGACATGGTGGTTTCGTGCCGGTCCCAGCTGGCAAACAGCTCAACACTGCCTTCAACTACAACATGCAGGAAATCGCTGGGGTCGCCTTCGCTGACAAGATCAACTTGTGGCGGAAAGTTCTGAACATAAGCCCCGCGCATTAACAGGTCGAAATTTGCCTGTTCCATGTTCTCGAATAGATCGAGGGTTCTGAGTTCCTCATGGTCGCTGGGTCGCATTGAATGGRTCTTCCTGCCTGATAATTGATATTTATCAATTCGAAATCAATAAATGTCAATTGAGCGGTAAACCCTTTTATTCGGTGTGCGCCAATTCCATCAGTCCCGCAAACCACGTTTATTGAGGGGGGGTTTTTAATCACAAAAAACCTCCATCAGTTGATCTAGGTCAAGCCAAGTTCCCTCTGAATAGACGAAAGGTGTTCACATTAAGAACAGACGCAAAGCGGTTGCATCCTATTGCTGGCCAGCTTTTCAGCAATCAAAGGATGGGACATGGAATTCGAAAACAAGGCGACACGCCTCTGGGGTAACTTCTTCAACGTAAGAATGGTCCAGATCAGAACCTTCCACATGACGTGGTTTGCGTTTTTCGCAGCGTTCTTTGCTTGGTTCGGTATTGCACCACTGATGATCATCGTTCGTGAAGAACTGCAGTTGACYAAAGAACAGGTTGGCTGGACGATTATCGCGTCAGTCGCTGTTACCATTTTCGCGCGTTTCTTTATTGGCTGGCTGGTCGATCGGATCGGGCCAAGGCTTTCTTATACCTACCTGCTNATATTCGGGGCCTTCCCGGTGGCAGGTATCGGTCTTGCAGATAGTTTTGAGAGCTTTTTGTTCTTCCGCTTGTTGATYGGTATTATCGGCGCGTCGTTCGTGATTACCCAATACCACACCAGTGTCATGTTCGCGCCCAATGTTGTTGGCACCGCAAAYGCGACCAGTGCTGGCTGGGGTAACTTAGGCGGCGGTGTCACCCAGTTGATGATGCCATTGATGTTTTCGGCCTTTGTCATCGGCTTTGGATTTACCGATGCCGCGGCATGGCGTGCTTCGATGATGGTTGTTGGTGTCATCATCTTTTTCATTGGGATTGCGTATTATTTCCTGACCCAGGATGCGCCGGACGGAMACTATAAAGAAYTGCGCGCCGCGGGCAAAATGCCCAAGAAAGAAAAAGTCACTGGTGCCTATTTCACAGCGATGAAAGACTATCGTGTCTGGGTATTGTTCCTGATCTACGGTGCCTGTTTCGGGATTGAGCTGACCGTTAACAACGTCGCCGCGATCTATTTCTTTGATTACTTTGATCTCAGTCTGGTAACGGCAGGTCTGGTTGCAGCCTCGTTTGGTCTGATGAACATTTTCGCCCGTACACTTGGCGGAATATTCGGCGACAACTTTGGTGCCCTGTGGGGTCTCAAGGGACGTTCATTCTGGTTGTTCATCGTGTTGTTTGGTGAAGGTCTGGCCTTGATGCTGTTCAGTCAGATGTCAGTTCTGTTTCTGGCGATACCAACACTGATCCTGTTCTCGCTGTTYACACAAATGGCNSRAGGGNGCGACYTACTCGGTTGTACCGTTCATCAACAAGAAATCACTTGGCGCTGTTGCCGGTGTGGTTGGCGCAGGTGGTAACGCCGGTGCGGTTGCTGCGGGCTTCCTGTTCAAAGGCGCGATGGATTGGCCGGATGTGTTCCTGGTAATCGGCATGGTTGTTGTGGCTGCTTCGTTCTTGTCTTTCTTCTTACGCTTCACGCCAGAGCARGARCGTCAGGAAAAGATCAACTATGAAAAAGCAAACATGGATGTGCTGGAAATCCGCGCAGCCCGCGCTAACGCGGCTGTGTCGCATTCTCTTGAGATCATAGCAGAAGCTGAAAACAAAAAATGAGTGCAGGCCGGTACGGCTGCAACCCACGAATAAAGAAGGAGTGGAACTTTGGGACAAGATCTTAGAAACTGGACACCGGATGATGAGGCCTTTTGGGCTTCGACCGGTAAGTCCATCGCCACGCGTAACCTGTGGATATCAATTCCCAGCCTGTTAAGCGGCTTCGCCGTCTGGCTGTACTGGGGCATTATCACCGTGCAAATGCTGAACCTCGGGTTCGATTTTGCTAAATCCGACCTGTTCAGCCTGATGGCGGTGGCGGGTCTGACCGGTGCAACACTGCGTATTCCGTCAACGTTCTTTATCCGCATCGCSGGGGGGCGAAATACGATCTTCTTTACCACCGCCCTGCTGATGATTCCGGCAATCGGGGCAGGTATGGCGTTGCAAAACCCTGACACACCATTGTGGCAGTTCCAGTTGCTGGCCCTGTTGTCTGGTATCGGTGGCGGTAACTTCGCCTCTTCGATGTCCAACATCAGTTTCTTCTACCCCAAGAAAATTCTGGGCTACGCGCTCGGGATGAACGCGGGTCTGGGCAACTTTGGTGTAACCACGATGCAGATCGTTATCCCGCTGGTGATGACATTTGGTCTGTTCGGTGGTGAGCCGCTGATCCTGGAAACAGCTTCGGGTACACTGGTCGGTAAAATTCCGGCTGGCACTGAAACCTACATCCACAACGCTGGATTTGTCTGGTTGCTTTTGTTAGTGCCACTGGCCTTCCTTGGCTGGTTCGGYATGAAYAATATTCGCGACGAACACGTGTCACCTGACATTCCAAACCCACTGGGTGCGTTTGGTATCATGACATTCATGTTGGCAATCGGTTTTGTCACAGCAACATTCGGTCTGTGGCTGATGCTGCCAGAGGCGGCGAACGGTTCTGGCTTTGGCGTATCCAAGTGGATTGTGCTGCCAATTGTAATCGCGCTGACCGTGATCTTCCTGAAGATGATCCCCGGCGCGGTTGGGCAAAACCTGACCCGTCAGTATGCAATCTTTAAGAACAAGCACACCTGGGCGATGACCATCATCTACATCATGACCTTTGGCTCGTTCATTGGATATTCGGCAGCTTTGCCGCTGACGATCAAAGTGGTCTTTGGTTTCCAGCACGTGATGGTTGACGGCGTTATGAACCATGACATTGTTAACGTGAACGGTCCTTCAGCCCTGATGTGGGCCTGGATGGGTCCATTTATCGGCGCACTTATCCGGCCATTCGGCGGCATGCTGGCTGACCGGCTGGGTGGCGCGCGTGTGACCCAGTGGATTTCGGTCGTGATGGTCGGTTCCGCCCTTGGCTTGGCGTATATCCTGCAACAAGCCTATGTGTCGGCGACACCGGAGACGTTCTTTGCACCGTTTATGATACTGTTCCTGATCCTGTTCGCCGCAACGGGTCTGGGTAATGGTTCAACATTCCGCACAATCGGGATGGTGTTCAACAAAGAGCAAACCGGCCCGGTTCTGGGTTGGACATCAGCGATTGCCGCTTACGGCGCGTTCGTCATCCCCAAGGTATTCGGGGAACAAATGGGTGCTGGTACACCGCAATATGCACTGTATGGTTTTGCGATATTCTATACTGTTTGTATCGCGATCAACTGGTGGTTCTACATGCGTCCAAATGCATACGTAAAGAACCCTTGATCGAAATCTAAATAGCTGCCCCCCGCCATTCGGGCGGGGGGCATCATTCCGCACTTAGGAGAGACACCATGAGCCATCTGCTCGACCGCCTGAATTTCTTCCAGTCCAAAGAGCTGGATCGGTTTTCAAATGGCCACGGCCAGACCACCCGCGAGAATCGCGATTGGGAAGACACYTACCGYAATCGCTGGCGCCACGATAAAATTGTGCGCTCAACCCACGGGGTGAACTGTACGGGTTCATGTTCATGGAAGATTTATGTAAAATCAGGCATCGTGACCTGGGAAACCCAGCAAACAGATTACCCGCGCACGCGCCATGATCTGCCCAATCACGAACCACGCGGCTGTGCCCGTGGTGCAAGCTATAGCTGGTATCTTTATTCTGCCAACCGGGTAAAAAACCCGCTGGTACGCGGCCGGTTGATGCGTGCATGGCGCAAAATGCGCGAAACCATGAGCCCGACAGCCGCCTGGAAGGARCTGCAGGAAGATCCRATCCTGCGGGCGTCATATGTGAAAACCCGCGGCAAAGGCGGCTTTGTGCGCGCCACATGGGATGAAGCCACCGAAATTATTGCCGCCGCAAAYGCCTACACGGCCAAAACCTACGGGCCTGACCGGGTTTTCGGCTTTTCACCTATTCCTGCCATGTCGATGGTCAGCTACGCCGCCGGCTCGCGCTATCTGTCGCTGCTGGGCGGCGTCTGCATGAGCTTTTACGACTGGTATTGTGATCTGCCACCTGCCAGCCCGATGACCTGGGGCGAACAGACCGACGTGCCGGAATCTGCTGACTGGTAYAACKCMGGCTNTMYTRYWGCKNTGGGGMTCSAAYGTGCCGCAAACCCGGACACCGGACGCGCATTTCTACACCGAAGCGCGGTATCGCGGTACAAAATCTGCCGTAATCAGCCCTGATTATTCGGAAGCCGCCAAATTTGGCGACATCTGGTTAAGCCCGAAACAGGGCACAGATTCTGCGCTGGCGATGGCGATGGGCCACGTGATCCTGCGCGAATTCCACATTGATCGTCAGGCCGAATATTTTGAGGATTATACCCGTAAATATTCCGACTTCCCGATGCTGGTGAAGCTGGACGAAAAAGACGGCAAACTGATCCCCGGCCGCTTTCTGCGGGCCGATGATCTGGCCGGTAAACTTGGTGAAAAGAATAACCCGGAATGGAAAGTCATTGCCTGGGACGGCAAGTCAAACAAGCCGGTTTCACCAAACGGTTCAGTTGGTTATCGCTGGGGCGAAGACGGGGAATGGAACCTTGAACAACGCGCCAAAGGTAACGACACCGAGCTGAAACTGTCGTTCATTCTGGATGAAGACCACGACGAAGTGATGGGCGTCGATTTCCCGTATTTCGGCGGTCAGGCAACYGARCATTTYGTRAAATGTGAACAYCCGGACGTCATGACCAAAAACATTCCGGTCAAGAAAATCAAATCCGGYAAGAAGGAAATTCTGGTTGCAACTGTGTTTGACCTTTTCTGTGCCAACTACGGTMTTGATCGTGGYCTRGGCGGCGAATGGGTGTCGAAAGACTATAGCGACGACATTCCCTACACCCCTGCGTGGGCCGAAAAGATCACCGGCGTTCCTGCCGATCAGATCACCACAGTTGCACGGGAATTCGCGCTGAACGCAGAAAAGACCGAAGGCAAATCTATGGTGATMCTSGGGGCTGGTCTGAACCACTGGTACCACATGGATATGAACTATCGCGGTATCATCAACATGTTGGTGATGTGCGGTTGTGTCGGTAAATCAGGTGGTGGCTGGGCCCACTATGTGGGGCAGGAAAAACTGCGCCCGCAAACTGGCTGGCAGCCGCTGGCCTTCGCGCTGGACTGGTCACGGCCACCCCGGCACATGAATTCGACATCGGCCTGGTACGCGCACTCCGATCAGTGGCGTTACGAACAACTGTCGGCAGAYGAAATTCTGTCACCAACAGCACCAGATGGCGATTGGGATATTAACCTGATTGACTATAATATCCGTGCAGAACGCATGGGCTGGCTGCCGTCAGCACCACAGCTGAAAACCAATCCGCTGGAAGTRGCAAAGGCCGCGAAAAAAGCCAAGAAAGACATCGCTCCTTATGTGGCTGAGCAGCTAAAATCCGGGAAACTGGAAATGGCCTGCGAAGACCCGGATGCCCCGGAGAACTGGCCGCGTAACCTGTTTGTGTGGCGTTCCAATCTGCTTGGTTCATCCGGTAAAGGCCACGAATATTTCCTGAAACACCTGCTGGGAACTGATCACGGCGTGATGGGTAAGGATCTGGGCGAAGAAGGTGCCCAGATGCCGAAAGAGGCCAAGTGGCATGATAAGGCGCCCGAAGGTAAACTGGACCTGCTGGTGACAATCGATTTCCGGATGTCCACCACCTGCGTCTATTCAGACATCGTTYTGCCGACCGCYAGTTGGTACGAAAAGAACGACCTGAACACGTCTGACATGCACCCGTTCATCCACCCGCTACAGGCGGCGGTTGATCCGGCGTATGAAAGCAAATCKGAYTGGGAAATCTTCAAAGCAATCGCCAAGAAGTTCAGCGAARTWGCCCCGGAAATTCTGGGCGTTGAAATGGATGTTGTTCAGATGCCAAGTCTGCACGACACGCCAGGTGAAATTTCCCAAGACGAAGTGCGTGACTGGAAGAAAGGCGAATGTGAWCTGATCCCCGGCAAGACCGCRCCAAACTATATCTCGGTTGARCGGGACTAYCCGAACCTTTACAAAAAGTTCACCTCGATTGGTCCGCTTCTBGATAAGMTGGGCAATGGYGGTAAAGGCATYAACTGGAACACCGAAGTTGAGGTTCAGCATYTGCGCGACCTGAACGGBGTGGTTCTGGAAGAAGGTGTCAGCCAGGGTATGCCGAAACTGGAATCBGCGATCAACGCCTGCGAAATGATCCTGATGCTGGCGCCTGAAACCAACGGYGARGTKGCGGTWAAGGCGTGGCACGAGTTGGAAAAAGCCACCGGTCGCGAACACGCTCATCTGGCCTTACCGAAGGAAGACGAAAAGATCCGTTTTGCTGATCTGGCCGCGCAGCCGCGCAAGATTATCAGCTCACCGACATGGTCGGGGATCGAAAGTGAAAATGTTTGCTACAATGCGGGCTACACCAACGTACATGAGCTGATCCCATGGCGCACYCTGACCGGGCGTCAGCAACTTTATCAGGATCACCTGTGGATGCGCGCYTTTGGTGARGGYTTCTGCGTTTACCGCCCGCCGGTAGAYCTGAAAACCATCAATTCGGATATCAACACGGATGAAGGCAAGCCGCATGTCATTCTGAACTTTATCACGCCACACCAGAAATGGGGTATCCAYTCAACTTATTCCGACAACCTGCTGATGCTGACACTGAATCGTGGTGGTCCGGTGGTCTGGATTTCAGAAGTTGACGCGGCCACGGCCGGTATCGTCGATAATGACTGGGTTGAAGTTTACAACTCCAATGGGGCGTTGACGGCGCGGGCTGTTGTTTCGCAGCGGATGAAGAACGGCACGTTGTTCATGTATCACGCTCAGGAAAAGATCGTGAATACGCCGGGGTCTGAAAARACMGGTMWTCGGGGCGGYATCCAYAAYTCGGTKACMCGYACCACGCTGAAACCCACCCAYATGATTGGYGGMTATGCCCAGCAAAGYTATGGTTTCAACTACTATGGAACTGTCGGTTCAAACCGGGATGAATTCGTGATCGTGCGTAAAATGAACAAGGTCGACTGGCTGGATACACCGGCGACCAACGTGGAGGCAGCAGAATGAGAATTCGCGCGCAAATCGGTAAAGTCCTGAACCTGGACAAATGTATCGGGTGCCATACCTGCTCGGTCACCTGCAAAAACGTCTGGACCAGCCGTGACGGTGTTGAATACGCCTGGTTTAATAACGTTGAAACCAAACCCGGCATCGGCTACCCGAAAAACTGGGAAGATCAGGCCAAATGGAAAGGCGGCTGGATCCGCACCAAGGGCGGCAAACTGCAACCCAAACAAGGGGCCAAGTGGCGTATTCTGGCGAACATTTTTGCMAACCCGAGCATGCCGGAAATCGACGACTATTATGAGCCGTTCGATTTTGACTATGACCACCTGAAATCAGCGCCSGAAATGACGGCGTTTCCAACAGCCCGCCCGCGTTCAAAGATCACCGGCGAGCGGATGGAAAAGATCGAATGGGGTCCGAACTGGGAAGAAATYCTKGGCGGTGAATTTTCCAAGCGTTCAGCCGACACCAACTTTGAAGGGATTCAGAAAGAAATCTACGGTGAGTTCGAAAACACCTTCATGATGTACCTGCCACGGCTTTGCGAACATTGTCTGAACCCATCCTGCGTGGCGTCCTGCCCGTCGGGTGCAATCTATAAACGCGAAGAAGACGGCATCGTTCTGATCGATCAGGAAAAGTGYCGTGGCTGGCGGATGTGCGTATCTGGCTGTCCCTACAARAAGATTTACTACAACTGGGACACTGGCAAATCTGAGAAATGTACCTTCTGCTATCCCCGCATCGAAAGCGGCCAGCCAACCGTTTGTTCGGAAACCTGTGTTGGGCGTATCCGGTATCTGGGTGTCATTCTTTATGATGCAGATAAAATCGAAGAAGCCGCCAATACGCCGGATGAAAAGGACCTGTATCAAGAACAGCTTGATATTTTCCTCGATCCACATGATCCGGAAATTCAGCGTCAGGCCCGCGAACAGGGCATTTCTGACGAATGGCTGGAAGCYGCGAAAAACAGCCCGGTCTGGAAGATGGCAATGGACTGGAAAGTCGCGTTCCCGCTGCACCCGGAATACCGCACATTGCCRATGGTYTGGTATATCCCGCCACTTAGCCCCATTCAAAACGCGGCTGAGGCGGGTANGAYCGGCCACGACGGTGAGATGCCGGATGTGAAATCGCTTCGTATCCCGGTTCGTTACCTCGCCAATTTGCTGACCGCCGGGGATGAAGCSCCGRTKRYMRYSGCGCTGGAACGGATGCTGGCGATGCGCGCCTATATGCGCTCAAAAACCGTGGATGGTGTGATCAACGAAGGCATTGCCGAACGTGTCGGTATGACCAAGGACCTGATCGAAGACATGTATCACATCATGGCTATCGCCAACTATGAAGACCGGTTCGTGGTGCCGACAGCGCACCGCGAAGTGGTTGAGGATGCGATGGATATCCGTGGTGGCTGTGGCTTTACCGATGGCAACGGCTGTTCAAGCGGGATCAGCAAGGGTTCGATGTTTGGCGGCAGCAGGAAGAAATTTAGCATGCCATCGGAGGCTGTGTAATGTTGATGACTTTAAAAGCAATGTCGGCGCTGCTTAGCTATCCGACAACTGAATTGCAGGAAGCCATCGGTGAAATCGCCAAGGTGATGGAGGACGAGGGCTTCCTGTCCGCCAGCGCTCTGGATGCTTTCACCCCGCTTTTTGAGCAACTGGCAAACGGTGACATTTACGACCTGCAAGAAGGCTATGTCAGCCTGTTTGACCGCTCGCGCACTCTGTCGCTGAACCTKTTCGAACACGTTCACGGCGAAAGCCGGGATCGTGGTGGGGCGATGGTCAATCTGGTTGAAACCTACCGCGAGGCAGGGTTTGAGCCGTCAAGTTCGGAACTGCCTGACCATTTGCCCGCACTGCTAGAGTTTCTGGCAATGCGGCCAATGAACGAGGTTCAGGAAACACTGGCAGACGCCGCCCATATCATGGAAGCGTTGCGGGTGCGTCTTGGGCGGCGTGAAAGCGCATATGGCAGCGTATTTTCAGCACTACTACAATTTTCCGGCGAGGCATCAAACAAAGATGCGGTCAAAGAATTGCTGAAGATCGAAGATGACGACCCGGATGATCTGGAAGCACTCGATGCGGTCTGGGAAGAAAGCGAAGTCACCTTTGGTCCCGATCCWAACGCCGGATGTCCGCAGGTCCGCGACATGCTTTCACAAATGGATACACCCGTTAACCCCGCGCCGGCCCGTCCGGCTGCGGCAGAATAAGGAGGCATATGATGCACGAATTTTTGTATGGTATTTACCCCTACATCGCCCTGACGGTTCTGGCTGTGGGCTCGATTGCCCGCTATGAGCGCGACCCTTTCACCTGGAAATCATCAAGCAGCCAGATGCTGCGGCGCAAACAACTGGTCTGGGGTTCGATCCTGTTCCACGTTGGCGTTCTGGTGATCTTCTTTGGCCACCTTGTCGGTCTTTTGACCCCGATTGGTTTTTTTGACGCTCTTGGTATCAGCCACAGCGCCAAACAAATTCTGGCAATTGYAGCCGGTGGTGTTGCCGGTGTCATGGCGCTGGTTGGTGGTCTGATGTTGCTGCACCGTCGCTGGTTTGACCCACGCATTCGCGCCACATCAAGTTTTGCTGATACTGCAATCCTGGCAATGCTTATGGCTCAGCTGATCCTTGGGCTTGGTACGATTTTTCTGTCGCTTCAGCACTTGGATGGTGGCGAGATGGTCAAGTTCATGTCATGGGCGCAGGCTATATTCACCTTTGACGGGGCGGCTGCAAGTTACATTGAGGATGTGAACATCCTTTTCAAACTGCACCTGTTCCTGGGCCTGACGATATTTCTGGTGTTCCCGTTCACCCGACTGGTTCACATGTTGTCGGTTCCACTGCGCTACCTGACCCGCCCTGGCTATCAGGTAGTTCGTTCGCGTCGTAAAGGATCGGCAAAATGACCGCCGCAAGAAATTCCCTGACACCGGATGTTTCGGTGAATGGGCAAGTAATCTCTGCCGTAGATATTGCGGCAGAGGCCCAGAACCATACTGCGCCTAAGGGRAAACCGGGCATTGCGTGGCGAAAGGCGGCGCAGGCTTTGGTTATCCGCGAGCTGATGTTGCAGAAAGCAAAACGCCTTGGTTTAAAGCCTGACCCGCTGTCGATCAGCCAAGGCAAGGTAGAAACCGAGGACGAAGCGTTAATCCGCGCGGTGATGGAAACAGGTGTCACGCCTGAGCCAGTCAGCGAGGATCGCGCGCGCGCCAGATACGACGCAAACCCAGACGGTTACCGCGCACCTACGTTATTTGAGGCGGCACACATCCTGTTCATGACACCCCCCGGCGATACTGAGGCCCGCGATAAATCGCGTCTTCGYGCCAAGGCGGCTTTGCAGATTCTGAACAAACGACCCGATGATTTTGGCGATCTGGCCAAATCCCAAAGCGATTGTCCGTCCCGAGATGCGGGTGGTCGTTTGGGCCAGATTGGCCACGGTGATACTGTACCGGAGTTTGAAGCTGTCTTGAACAAGCTGAATGAGGGCGAAATAACCGACCAACCGGTTGAGACCCGATATGGTTTTCACATYATCCGTCTGGACGCTCGCGCCATTGGGGATGTTCTGCCATTCACGGCAGTACGCCAAACACTGATGGATGCGCTGGAAAAAGAGGCGTGGACGCAGGCGGCGCGTGATTTCACCACTTCATTGGTGGATGGGGCTGATATTACCGGGATCAAACTGTCACAGGAATTGGCGGCGGCGTAATTTCAGGCGCTGCCGTGTCCGGTGGCCAGCGCCATAAATGTACGGATTATCCGAACATCTTTGCGCAGGTTTATACATACAACTGTTTCTTCCATCGGAATTGCCGGGCCTTCGATCTGGATTTTCGCCAACCTTTCGTCCTGTCCATATTCTGCGTCTGAAACAAAACCGATACCACCGACAGCAGCCACGATTTCACGAACAGCTTCTCGCCCCTCGGCTTCGATYGCSGGGCGCAGGGTAACGCCTTGTTTTCTGGCGGCATCTTCAAGTTTCTGACGGGTTTTTGARCCCTTCTCGCGRAAAACCAACGGGTAACATGCCAGTGCAGCAAGGGAAGCTTTCGCGGGGGGCGGGCCCGGATAACTTTTCGCGGCAAACGCGACGATTGGTGTAGCGCCAAGTGAAACGCTTAGGAATTTATCCGAATTGGTTGAACTGCCCAATACACCTATATCTGCGCGGTAGGCCAATAATTCCTCTTCGACTTCTTGCGAGTTTCCTGATCGCAGAGTCAGGTGAATGCCCGGGTATTTGGTGCGAAACTGGCTAAGCACACCTGTCACATGATAGGCAGAATCGGCGATGATCCGCAGCGTGCCGGAAGTCAGCGCGCGGGATTTTGACAGGTATTCCAGAGCGCGGGCTTCCACCTCAAACATCGGGCGGGTGATTTCCAGCAATTCCTGACCCTGCTTGGTCAGGGTGATTTGTTTTTTCTGACGGTTGAACAACAAAACATCGTAGTCCTGCTCCAGCCCTARAACCTGATCGGATACCGCCGGTTGGGTCAGGCCCATGGCTTCGGCAGCGCGGGAAAACCCGCCGTAAAGGGCGACATTGTGAAAGGCGCGAAGCTGAACGTATTTCATGKCGGTTTCCTGTTAAACTCAACCTATCGACYAAATTTATGATACAATACTAAATAACGATTTTACATATGTAATTTTGAATGACAATCCAGCGCATAGATCAACCGGCAGCAAGGATCAGTTTGATGTCTGACAACGCGCACAAGATTGAAGCCCCACATCTGGGTGAACCCTTTCTGCTGACGCCCGGTCCWTTGACCACATCTTATGCTGTGAAACAGGTAATGCTGCGCGACTGGGGCAGCTGGGATAGTGAATTCCGGGCAGTGACGGCTTTGATGCGTAAGATGCTGCTGGACCTGACCGGCGACACAGATGGCGTGCTGGATTGTGTGCCGATGCAGGGTAGCGGGACGTTTTCGGTTGAGGCATTGCTGGGCTCGTTCATACCTCGTGACGGTAAAGTTCTGGTGCTGTCCAACGGGGCATACGGCAAGCGGTTGGTACAGACACTGGAATATCTGGGGCGCGATCATGTGGTGATTGATAAGGGCGATTACATGCCGCCGCGTGGTGACGAGGTCACGGCGGCGCTGATGGCGGACCCGGACATCACTCATGTGGTTGTAGTGCATTGCGAAACCAGTTCCGGCATCCTGAACCCGATGGCCGAAATATCCGAGGCGGTCTATGCGCAGGGGCGCAAAMTTCTGATCGACAGCATGAGCGCGTTTGGTGCGATCCCGCTGGATATCAATGAAATCCGCTATGAGGCGATGGTTTCGTCTGCCAACAAGTGCATCGAAGGCGTGCCGGGCTTTGGGTTTGTCATTGCGCGCAAGGATGAACTGGAGGCCGCCAAGGGGYGCAGCCATTCGCTGTCTTTGGACATACATGCGCAGTGGGCGCACATGAACAAAACCGGCCAGTGGCGTTTTACCCCGCCGACCCATGTTGTGGTGGCGTTTCTGGAAGCGTTGAAGGCCCATAAGGCCGAGGGTGCCGTGGCAGGGCGCGGCGCGCGTTATAGCAACAATCGCGATGTCATGGTTGATGGGATGCGTGAACTTGGCTTTGAAACCCTGCTRRASGMSCRYTGGCTKTCGCCAATMATYGTSACSTTYTTTTGYCCSGCCRRYSMSGCSTTTGAKTTYRRSCGKTTYTAYRASCTRATGAAAGCCAAGGGCTTCATCATCTACCCCGGCAAGCTGACCGTCGCCGAAAGTTTCCGCATTGGTTGCATCGGCCAGATGGATGCGGGCGTAATGCACGCGGTAGTCAAAGCCGCCGGTGAAAGCCTGTCCGAAATGGGGGTGAACGAAGCCAGCCCACCTGAATCTGCACTGATTGAACGGGCCAAACTGGCCGCCTGAATGCCCGAAAAGGAACTATGTGATGAAGATACAAACCCCTGTAATTGTGAATGATCGCACCTACGCCGCCCCWAAGACCTGCGCSATTGCGATWTGTCTKGAYGGYTGCGAACCGGCYTATCTGGATGARGCAATYRSCGCGGGCCTGATGCCCAACCTGAAGCGYATCAAGGAAACCGGYACSGTGCGTCTGGCSCATTCCGTGGTGCCSTCGTTYACMAATCCGAACMACCTGTCGATYGCCACAGGGCGGCCGCCGTCGGTGCACGGGATTTGCGGCAACTTTCTGTATGACCCGGAAACCCAAACCGAAGTGATGATGAATGACGTGCGTTTCCTGCGCGCGCCAACGATTTTTCACAAGTTTCAGGACGCAGGYGCGCGGGTGGCGATTGTSACGGCGAAAGACAAGYTRCGCGCRCTKTTGGGGGCCGAACTGACGTTTGAGAATGACACGGCGATTTGTTTTTCCGCCGAATGTTCGGACACAACAACCGTTGCAGAACATGGCATTGAAAATGGCAGCAAATGGACGGGCATGGATGTGCCTGAGGTGTACTCTGCCGAACTGTCCGAATTTGTATTCGCTGCTGGCGTTAAGCTGTTGGCGGAATGGAAGCCGGATGTGATGTATCTGACCACCACCGATTTCATCCAGCACAAACATGCGCCCGGCGCGCCTGTGGCCAATTCGTTCTATGAGAATTTTGATCGCTACCTTGGSCAGTTGGACGAAATGGGTGCRGCGATTGTGATYACCGGSGAYCAYGGTATGAAACCCAAACACCACTCCGATGGCAGCCCGAATGTGGTTTACATTCAGGATGTTATGGACGAATGGCTGGGCGAGGCTGTGGCCCGCGTGATCCTGCCGATCACTGATCCATATGTGGTTCATCACGGCGCGCTGGGTTCATTTGCCACGATGTATTTGCCAGATGACGCGGACCGTCAGGACATTATCGACCGGCTGGCCAAGATTGACGGCATTGAATTTGTCTGTGGTCGGGAAGAAGCCTGTGGGCGGTTTGGATTGCCTGCGGACCGTATTGGCGACATCGTTCTGACCTCTGGCGAAAACGTCACCATTGGCACGTCCGAGCATCGCCACGATCTGGCCGCGCTGAAAGATCCACTGCGGTCACATGGCGGCTTGCATGAGCAGACCGTGCCGTTCATCGTGAACCGGAAAATGGAACTGGACGGGGCGCCTGATTTGCGTAATTTTGATGCGTTTTTCTATGCAACCAAAGCTGCGGCCCTGTGATTTGAAGGACAATACAGCCATGTCGGAGAAAAAAGAYTTCAGAAATGAAGGCATGCGTATCGGTGGCGAGGTGGTGTTCACGGATGMGGTGATAGAGGTGAAATACCCCTATACGGATGAGGTGATCGGCACGGTGCCTGCGGGCACGGCCGAACATGCCAAACGTGCCTTTGAGATTGCCGCGAACTATAAATCCAAGCTAAGCCGTTATGAGMGAAGTCAAATTTTGCAGYGCGCCGGTGAGTTGATCGGCGAGCGTCGCGAATTCCTGGCCAAATGGCTGACGCTGGAACTGGGGATTTGCCACCAGCACGCGATCTACGAAACCAAGCGCGCACAGGATGTGTATCAATTTGCGGCAAGTCAGGCGCTCAACGATGACGGAGAAATTTTTTCCTGTGATCTGACCCATAATGGCAAAGAGCGTAAGATTTTCACCAAGCGTGAGCCGGTCAAAGCGATTTCTGCGATTACACCGTTTAACCATCCGCTAAACATGGTCAGCCACAAGATTGCGCCGTCTATTGCCACCAATAACTGCATGGTCTGCAAACCGACCGAGCTGACRCCGCTGACGGCCATCGCGCTGGCGGATATTCTGTATGAGGCGGGGCTRCCGCCCGAGATGTTCCAGATTGTCACCGGCTGGCCCAAGGATATTGGCGAAGAGATGATGGTGAATGAACACATCGACATCATCACCTTTACCGGCGGTGTGCCGGTGGGCAAGCTGATCGCCTCCAAGGCCGGATACAAACGTCAGGCGTTAGAACTGGGCGGCAATGATCCGTTGATTATCTGCAATGACCTAAGCGACGCGGATCTGGAAAAGGCCGCGACCATTGCTGTGGCGGGGGCCACGGGAAATTCGGGCCAGCGTTGCACCGCGATCAAACGCATTCTGGTGCAGGAAAGCGTGGCCGACAGGTTTGTGCCGCTGGTTCTGGCAAAAGCCAAGGCGATCAAATTTGGTGACCCGCAAGACCCGGAAACTGAATTGGGTTGTGTGATCCATGCGCAGGCAGCGGAATTGTTTGAAAACCGCGTGCTTCAGGCGGAAAAAGAAGGCGCGAAGATACTGTATCATCCGGGGCGTCAGGGGGCGTTGTTGCCGCCGATTGTGGTGGACCATGTGCCCCATGACAGCGAATTGGTGATGGAAGAAACCTTTGGCCCGATCGTGCCGATTGTGCGGGTGCCGGACGATGATGAAGAAGTCATGCGCATTTCAAATTCAACGGATTTTGGCCTGTCGTCGGGGGTCTGTACCAATGATCTGAACCGCGCAATTGCCTATATTAACGGGCTGGATGTGGGCACCTGCAATATTTGGGAACAACCTGGATACCGGATTGAAACATCGCCCTTTGGTGGCATCAAGGACAGTGGCAACGCCGTCAAAGAAGGTGTGACCGAAGCGATGAAATTTTTCACCAATGTCAAAACMTATTCKYTGCCCTGGCCAAACTGATCAACCGGGCATCACACCTGAAGCTACTTTGTTGGTCGCGAGCGTGTTTCGCGGCCAGTTTTTTTATGGACTTATGAATACGTCCCATCTGGCATTATACATTCTTGCTGTAGTTAGCCAGTATCGGTCAATGACCACCAAATTTGGAAAAATCTTGACAGACCGGTCCGCGCTGTACAATCCTGTTCATTGCGAGCGGAGCCATTGATTGATTTGACAGAATCGGCATTCGCATTGGATAGTTCCTGGGGGAGGATGAAAATAGGACACCACTGGCAAAATGTAAAAATTGTCAGGTCGGGCGTCTCAACCGTTTTCACGAAATTCACAAAACCAGAAAACCGAACAACTATGGTTTCCGTAATAATAACAAAATGATCAACAGAGAGGATCAATAATGAAGAGAATACTTTTATCCGGGATCGCACTTGTTGCGCTGAGTGGGACGGCATTTGCCGGTGTCTGCCCAGCAGTGACAGTAGCAGATTCCAAGGGCGTCGCCGCTGGCGCGTTCCCACAACAATATGAATTGGCCGAGATCGAGTCGATTGCAGACTGTACGATGGAGTTTTCCGCCAACCCGGATATCGCCGCGCTTAATGCACAAATTCGCGGAAACGGCGATTTGCCACCGCTTGCTGATCGTATTCCATCCGAGCCGCTGGTTGTAGCGCCGTATGATTCCATTGGTACCTATGGYGGTGTTTTYGATGCTTTGTCGAACGCCACAGAATCCGGCACGTCCGATTTCATGTCGATCCGCCACGTAAATCTCGTGCGTTATTCAGACGACCTGACAACAATCGTTCCCAATGTTGCCAAAGGCTGGGAATGGAATGACGATTTCACCCAACTGACATTTTTCCTGCGTAAAGGTCATAAATGGTCAGATGGTTCGCCGTTTGGTGCCCGTGACGTAAAGTTCTGGTACGATAATCTGGCCACAGATTCCAATGTTCGCGAAAAGCCAAAAGACTATGTTCTGGTTGGTGGCGAAGAAATGGATATTGTCGTCATTGACGAGCAGACCGTGCAGTTCAACCTGCCATCACCCAAGCCGGGCCTGTTGTCACACTTTGCCAACCACTATGCGCAGGGTTTCCAGCCTATGGATTTCCTGGGTCAGTTCCATCCTGATATTGATCCTAATGCCGACGCAAATGCCCAGGCACTYGGATTTGAAAATGGCTATGATGCAATCAAAGCCTATTACGGCAACTCTGACTGGATGGACACACCGACACCAATGTTGGCCAAGCCTGATCTGGTAGCTGGTCTGCCCGCTGATACGGTTCCAACACTGGAAAGCCACATCATCATCCGGGAAAATACAGAAGGCCGTCATCTGGTTGCCAACCCGTATTTCTTCCAGGTTGATACGGCTGGACAGCAATTGCCTTACATCAACGAGCAGGATGAATTGTTCGTGGGTGAAAGCGAAGTTCGTCTTCTGAAACTGGTCAACTCTGAAGTTGACTATAAGGCTCAGGCGCTGAACCTCGACTATGCACCGCTGCTTTTGGAAAATCAGGAAAAGGGCAACTTCACTGTTGATCTGAAACCTGAGATCAACATGGGTACATTTTCGTTCAACGTGACGTCCGAAGATCTGGAGAAACGTAAAGTGTTCGGTGATCTGCGGTTCCGTCAGGCGATGTCTGTTGCGATGAACCGTGACGAAATCAACGAAGTCGTTTTCTTCGGTCTTGGTCGTCCTCAGCAGTATATCGCGTTTTCGCCTACACCCGGTTTCGTAAGTGAAGAAACCGAGCAATCCTTTGCTCAGTTCGATCCGGACATGGCAAATGCCCTTTTGGATGAAGTCGGCATGAAAGACGTCGATGGTGACGGAATGCGTGAACTGCCAAACGGTGATCCGCTTGTTCTGAACATGCAGATCGCRACRCAGGGTGGYTCTCTCAARCTGGTTGAACTTGTTGGTCARAACTGGCGTGAMGTTGGYATCAACAACACGGTGAAAGAAGTTACAACGGATGARTATCGTTCSGCGGCTTCCTCRAACCAGCTTGATGTKACRTTCTAYGCCAAGGGCCAGCCACTTGCTGTTATCCTGGGTATTTCGGAACTGTTCCAGCCACCGTTTGATAACTACTTCAACCACACATCTGGTATGTTGTGGGGGCAGTATGTCGATACAGATGGTGCTTCGGGCGTGAAACCACCGCAGTGGGTCTATGATTCAATGGCTGACATCGATTTGTTCCAGTCTGCGATCGCGGGGTCTGACGAGTCCAATGAGATTGGTGCGCGTCTGGTAAATACGGTYGTDGATAACCTTCTGTTCATTGGTACTGTGAARGCGGTTGCACCGATYTATCACAACAATGATCTGAAGAACKTSMCMGAGTTCCWGACMCAGTCCTATGCSTATTAYCGGACATATCCGTACCGSGCTWCKCAGTGGTATCTGGACGAATAGTCTRACWAAMKYGTYTTRAAANACTGACCGCGGGCAGCGYYGATTGCCCGCGGTTCAAYAACAAAAACGAGCMWWWATGCTCGGGYWYATTTCTCGGGGGCGNANAAAAACCAATGCTTCAATTTTCMAGATTYGTTGCKGTKCGWGCRGCACTTGCCATTCTRACYTTGRTTTTGGTTTCGTTCATCGTATTTTCCCTGATGGAACTGGTCCCCGGCGATTGCGCCGAGCGGTACGTTGCCTTCAAGAACTCTCAAGGATCGGTGATTACCCCCGAAGACATCCAGATCGARCGGGTCCGCCTTGGCCTCGATCAACCGTATATCCAGCGCTGGGGTTCGTGGATCGTCAATGCATTCCAGGGTGAATTTGGCGACAGTTGTATCCTGCGCGTTAATATTGCCCAGCTTCTGGGGCAAAAATTTTGGTTGAGCCTGGGCCTGTGTTTGTCAGCTCTTGTGCTGGCCTACGCCATCGCAATTCCAGTTGGTATCTTGGCAGCTACTTCCAAAAATGCTTTCCTGAACAACTCGCTGCGTCTGGTAAGCTATCTGGGTCTGGCACTACCAAACTTTCTGCTGGCACTGATGATTATGCTATTTTCCACGGTGATGTTTGGCGACAGCCTGACGGGGCTATTTTCGAAAGAGTTTCGAGATGCGGCCTGGTCATGGGCGAGGGTCAAGGATTTCCTAGGTCACGCGTGGCTGCCGATTTTCATTCTTGGCTGGTCGGCCACTGCTTTTGCAATCCAGACCGTGCGGGCGTTGATGTCGGATGAAGTTGGTAAGCTTTACGTGACGGCCGCTGCGGCGCGCGGTGTGTCCGGGCGAAGGCTGCTGATGCGATATCCRGCGAAACATGCGCTAAGTCCGATCATCAACTCGCYTGGGTTTGAYTTGAAYCGKATMTTCAAYGARCTGCCGATYGTCGCCCTGATTTTGACATTGACTGAGGCCGGGTCCTTGTTGATCGAAGCCCTCGCCCGGTCCAACGATCAGCAGCTTGCCGGGGCCATTATATTTATGCTTACGGCCAGTATCGTCGGGATCAACTTTGTCACCGATATAATCCTGGCGCTAACTGATCCGCGCATACGTCGCAGCATAGTAGGGTGATAGATATGACGGATACAGTAGACCAGGCCACACTCGATGAGCAGAAACGCAAAGAGGCGTATTTTACCGCCGGKCAAGGCCAGCTTATCTGGCAACGGTTCAAGAAAAACAAATCAGCCCTGATCGGGGCCTGGGTTTTGATTATCCTGATCCTGTCTGGGATATTTGCCCCATTYCTGACSCCMTATGACSCCACRATCGCCGGGCGAGACAAAGAYTATTTGAATGGTGCGCCTCAGATCCCGCAGTTTTGTGATGACAATGGCTGCTCAGCGCGACCGTTTATTTACACAACGGAACGGACCCGTTCGATCCAAACCAATTTCCGCTGGGTGACTGAGACCGATACCAGCATTGAGGGACGCCGTTTCGTCGAGTTTTTCGTAGAGGGGTCTGAGTATACTTATCTGGAATTCAACATCAATTTGCCCGGCAAAGCGCTGGATTTCAGAATACCGGGCTTTACGTTTAATACCCATCTGTTTGGCGTTGATAAGGGCCAGATCCATATTTTTGGCACGGATTCGACCGGGAAAGATATTTATTCAAGAACCTTGACGGCGATCAACACATCGATGGCGGTTGGCACGATCGGGGTGTTCATCGCGTTTGTGATGGCATTGGCGATTGGGGGTATCGCCGGATATTACGGTGGCTGGATTGACTCGGTTTTACAGATGATCACCGATACCGTTCGAACCATTCCCAGTATCCCACTGTTCATGGCGCTGGCTGCCTTTATCCCGGACACTTGGAGCGCGGAGGCGAGGTTTTTCTTTATCTCAATGGTTCTGGGTTTGATCGGCTGGCCGACGCTGGCGCGACGAATACGGACGCATTTGCTGACCGAACGAAACCAGGAATATGTGCTGGCAGCGCAGCTTTGTGGTGCCTCGGCCAAACACGTTATTCGGCGGCATCTTTTGCCCAGCTTTACCAGCTATATCATCGTCGATCTGGTGATCTCGTTCCCGTACATGGTGCTGTCAGAAACCGCACTTAGCTTTATCGGATTGGGACTGAAAGACCCTGTGAACTCACTTGGTGTGATGTTGCAGAACGTGACCAGTGCTGATGTTTTACTTAACTATCAGTGGTATTTCATACCGGTGATCTTCTTCATTGTTCTGGTGCTTGCTTTCGTGTTCGTCGGTGACGGATTACGAGACGCTGCTGACCCTTATTCGGATATCAAAAAATGACGCRCCTGATTGATGTAGAAAATCTGACCCTTCAATTTGATACGGATGAAGGTCGGATCACCGCGGTCGACAATGTGTCWTTTTCGCTGGAAGCTGGCGAAGTCATGGGGCTGGTTGGGGAAAGTGGTTCTGGCAAATCGGTGACCGCCAAGTCGCTGATGAAGCTAAACCCTTCAAACGCTATTTATTCAGATGAAACCAAAGTGACCCTGCATCTGGATGACGGGCCCGTCGACATYATGT
The DNA here is from genome assembly GCA_002732955.1 of Marinosulfonomonas sp. GTDB lineage: Bacteria > Pseudomonadota > Alphaproteobacteria > Rhodobacterales > Rhodobacteraceae > NVTR01. The sequence goes on along the minus strand of NVTR01000017.1, from coordinate 13,316 downwards.
CGCTAAATACCTCGACTGAACTCAAGGTCATTAGGGGCGGCGCTATTTCGATGATCTTCCAGGAACCGATGGCCAGTTTCGCACCAGCGATTTCCATCGGTGACCAGATGGTCGAGCAGTTGATGATACACACAAGCATGAACGCCAAGCAATCAAAGGAACTGTCCATTGAGATGCTTGATCGTGTCGGAATTTCCGACGCCTCGACACGGTTCAAGCAGTTCGCATTTGAGCTGTCAGGCGGTATGCGACAGCGCGCGATGATTGCGATGRCGCTGTCCACCAAGCCAAAGCTGCTGATCGCCGATGAGCCGACAACCGCGTTGGATGTGACCATTCAGGCGCAGGTGATTGACTTGATGAAAGATCTGGTGACCGAATTTGGTATGGGCATCATCTTTATTACACATGATTTGGGTGTGATTGCCCAAACCGCTGACAAGATGGCGGTGATGTATCTGGGCCGGCTGGTTGAACAGGGGCCGGTGCGTGACGTGCTGCGTAATCCTGCGCACCCCTACACCCGTGGTCTGTTGGATGCGTTGCCTGATCTYGACGATCTGGACACGCCGTTAAAACCTATTCCGGGCGACATTCCGTCGCCGCTGGAACGRCCGCCGGGCTGTGTGTTCCACACCCGTTGTAGCGATTTTATGGAAGGGCGTTGCAACGTCGATATACCAGAATTTACGCAAGTTGATGATGTGCATCGGGTGGCCTGCTTTCTGGCGACGCAGGCAGGAGAAGCGAAATGAATAAGCCCCTGATTTCCACCCGTGACCTTTCGGTTCACTACCCTTTACGAGGCGGTGGTTTGTTCGGTCCCAAACCCGTTGTGCGCGCCGTTGAAGGCGTAAATATYGAGATCGACAAAGGCAACTTCTTTGGTTTGGTTGGTGAATCCGGTTCAGGCAAGACCACGCTTGGTCGCGCTATGCTGCGCGCCGCACCAATCACCCGGGGCGATATTTTTTATGATGACGGTGAGGTCAGTTACGATCTRCCGAGCCTGAATGAAAAAGAACTGAAAGAATACCGAAAACGAGCGCAACTGATTTTTCAGGATCCCTACGCAGCCCTAAGCCCGCGAATGACCGTGCGCGATATCATTGCGGAACCACTGGAAGTTATGGGCCTGACATCGTCGCGTGAAGAAACCGATGAACGGGTGCGCGAAATTGCTGAGAAGTGCCGCCTTAACCTAGAACACCTGCGCCGTTTTCCACATGCGTTTTCTGGCGGTCAGCGTCAGCGAATTTCGATTGCGCGGGCTTTGGTATCGCGTCCGCAATTCGTGGTGGCAGATGAAAGTGTGGCCGCCCTTGATGTGTCCATTCAGGCCGATGTGTTGAACTTGTTGAAAGATATTCAACAGGAAATGGGCCTGACATTCTTGTTCATCAGCCATGATCTTAGCGTCGTTGCCCATGTCTGCGATCATGTGGCGGTGATGTATCTGGGCCGGCTGGTGGAATCTGCGCCAACCCGTGATTTGTTTGCAGCCCCGCGCCACCCTTATACCAAGGCGCTGTTGTCGGCGATCCCGTCTCTGGACCCGGATGACCGTGGCAAGGCGCAAAAGCTGGAGGGTGAAATTCCATCACCAACCAACCCGCCGCCGGGCTGCAAGTTTCAGACCCGTTGCCCGTTTGCGATTGATATTTGCCGCAAGGACGAACCTGTGTTGCAACAAACCGGCAAAGAACACGCGGTTGCTTGCCACCGTTGGGAAGAACTGATGGAAGAAAAGATTCCGGCCTAAACCGTTAGTTATAACGGGCGCTTATAGGCGCCCTGGCTGGTAATCTTGTAATCCGTCAGCGTGTGATCGGTATGTTTCATCCGCAGGCTCAGCAGTTTTTGCGTTAACCGCAAAAGTGTAGCCGTGTGGGCTGGATCGYCGGCCAAATTGTGCATTTCATCTGGGTCGTCTTCTAGATCGAACAACAGCGGTGCCAGCCCGCCGTTGAAATGCACCAGCTTGAACCTTTCCTCGCGCAGGATGGTCAGATTGGCCTCTCGAATTGGCAAACCCGTGGCTTGCTGCCAGTGGGTTTCCTTGTTTGGCTCAGCGAAATCAAGCTCCATCAGCACGCAATCGCGCCAGTCATCCGGGGATTTTCCCTCCAGAAATGGTCGCAAAGAATGGCCATCCATTGATCCGGGGACATCCCCACCCAGCAAATCAATGATTGTTGGGGYAATGTCTACGGATTCGGTAAACGCATGAACCGAAGTTCCGTGTTGCSCTGAATTTTCCGGGTCGCGGATGATCAGCGGCACCCGGTATGCCGGGTCATAGACATGCTGCTTGCCCCACATGTGGTGATCGCCCAGCATTTCGCCGTGATCTGACATGAGGACAATTGTAGTGTCATCATACTGGCCGCTTTCCTTAAGGAACGAAATGATCCGGCCTACATGGGTGTCAACTTCGGTYGCAAGCCCAAGATAGATCGCCCGCAGGGTTTGCACATGGTCGTCATTTTGCGGATCAAGCTGCCCCTTAAATCCTCTGGTAATACTTTCCATCGAAGGATGATCAATTGCAGCGTTTAGAAATGGATGAACGGCGGCCTCGGCCTCGGGTGTTTCCATCCGCGGTGGCAGCGGCAGATCATCAGGGTTGTACATTTTGTTGTAGGGTGCTGAAGCAACCAAGGGGGGGTGGGGGCGAATATAGGTAACGTGGGCAAACCAATCCTGCTCAGCCCTGACCGACAGATCTTTCAGCAGTTCATCGGTCAGAAATGCGGTGTCACTATCAACTGCCTTGTAAAATGTTGGATCATCGAGTTTGGCGGGTTGTCCGGGAGCGGACGAAACCGGATGGTAGAATTCTTTGTAAGAAGGAAGATCATAGCCTTTTGCCTTCAAATGTGCCCGCCAGGGAAAACTGGACTGTGCGCGCATTTCGACCACCTCATGGAACCCCGGCATGACCATTTCTTCGTTGGAAATGTAGGGGTCACTTGGGTGATAAGCTCGCGGGTCGTGACTGGTATCGGTATAACCGTAAAGCAGAGGCTCATAACCTGACTTTCGAACCTCTAGCGCTAGGTTGGTCAGGTTTTTGTCCAATGGCGCACCGTTGCGGACCGAGCGGTGGTTCATTGCATAAAGTCCAGTCAGAATACTGGCCCGCGCCGGCCCACAGGGGTTGGTAACTGAAAAATGGTGGGTAAAAGTTACCGCTTCCGCCTGAAGTGCGCGGATGTTGGGCAGGTTGATGTGTTTAGCCATCTCCCCGGCCACGCAATCAGCCCGGAACTGGTCGGTAACAATGAACAGGATTTTACGGCGCTTGGACATGGCGAGTTTCCAGAACTAGCAGGATGATTGCCATCCCAATTCCGAGGGAAGAAACACGCGAATCGTCGGAAAATCTACGCGAAAAACGACCCTTATTTGGGTATTTATTGCTCAAAAACGACATGCGGTTTTTCTTTGGCGCGGCTGGTCCTAACTGTAATTCGACACCGGTGTTCCTGCCAGCGCCGCTATGTTCAGCAGCCCGCGTGCCGTGATCGATGGTGTTACGATATGGGCGCGGTTGCCCATGCCCACCAGTATTGGCCCGACCTCCAGCCCGGACGCCTTGTGTTTCAGGATATTGCGCACACCGCTGGCCGCGTCGGTACTGGCAAACACCAGAACATTCGCAACACCTTTCATCCGGGAATTTGGGAAAATCCGTTCCCGCAGGTCAATGTCCAACGCGACGTCTACCTGCATTTCGCCTTCATAACAGAAATCGCGGGGTTTTGAATCAAGGATATCAATAGCTTCGCGCATTTTCCGCCCTGCTGCGATATCCAGGTTTCCGAATTGCGAATGGCAGCACAGGGCGATATTAGGCACAACCCCGAAGCGGCGCACATGGCGCGCGGCCCCGATGACAGTTTCAGTGATCTGCGCGGCGGTTGGTTCGGGGTTTACCTGAGTGTCGGCGACGAAAACTGGACCGTCCTCCAGTATCATCAGACTAAGCGCGCCTATCGGGCACAGCTTCTTGGTCCCTARTACTTGATTTACATAATTTARGTGCCACAAATACTGGCCGAATGTACCGCAAATCAGGCTGTCTGCGTCTTCCCGATACACCATTACAGCGCCGATTGCAGTGGTATTGGTGCGCATAATCGCCTTGGCAAGATCTGGGGTGACGCCCTTACGCTCAACCACGCTGTGATAAGTCATCCAGTAATCCCGGTAACGTGGATCATTTTCCGGATTCACCAGCTCAAAATCACGCGACGGGCGGATTGACAGTCCCAGACGTTCGCACCGCGCTTCGATCACCTCGGGACGGCCAATCAGGATCGGTTTGTCGACGGTTTCTTCCAGCATTGCGTTTGCGGCGCGCAACACACGTTCATCTTCGCCCTCGGCAAATACGATGCGGCGTGACGTTGTGGCGGCAGCTTCAAACACCGGGCGCATTATCAGCGCTGATTTGAAAACGGAACCATCCAGGCTTTCTTTGTATGCCTTCATGTCCTTCAACGGACTCTGTGCAACGCCAGATTCCATTGCCGCCCTGGCTACGGCAGATGCAACAACCCCCATCAACCGTGGATCAAATGGTTTAGGGATCAAATAATCCGCCCCAAAAGTCATTTGTTCACCCTGATACGCGGCAGCCGCCTCGGCGCTGGTGGTAGCGCGGGCCAGTTCTGCAATGCCGTCAATACAGGCCAGTTCCATGTGATCGTTGATCTCTGAGGCGCATACATCCAGCGCGCCGCGAAAGATGAACGGAAAGCACAGTACGTTGTTGACTTGATTGGGGTAGTCCGAGCGCCCGGTGGCAATAATCGCATCCGGGGCGACCTTTTTAATCTCCTCCGGCATGATTTCTGGGGTTGGATTGGCTAGGGCAAATACGATCGGGCGTTTTGCCATTTTCTTAACCATCGCTGGGGTCAGGACACCGGGGCCAGACAGGCCAAGGAACAAATCAGCGCCGGGAATTACATCTGTCAGGGTCTTCGCGCCGCCAGGCTGGGCRTAGKCKGCYTTTTGYGGCGTCATRTCTTCGGTTCGRCCCTYATATACCAGACCGTTGATGTCGCATAGCCAGACGTTTTCGCGTTTTACGCCAAGTTTAAGTAGCATGTTCAGGCAGGCAATGCCCGCAGCACCGCCACCAGTAGACACAACCTTGATTTCATCAAATGATTTGCCCGCTACGTGCAGCGCATTGGTCGCGGCGGCCCCAACTACGATGGCTGTACCGTGCTGATCGTCGTGAAAAACCGGGATGTTCATGCGCTCACGGCACAATTGTTCAACGATAAAACAATCCGGTGCTTTGATGTCTTCCAGGTTGATTGCACCAAAGGTTGGTTCCATCGCGCAGACGATGTCAGCCATCTTCACCGGGTCGGGCTCATTCAGCTCAATATCAAAGCAGTCAATGTTTGCGAACTTCTTGAAAAGAACGGCTTTTCCTTCCATCACTGGTTTGGAGGCCAACCCRCCGATATTGCCCAATCCMARYACRGCYGTGCCATTTGTGACCACCCCGACAAGGTTCCCCCGTGTGGTATATCGGCGCGCGTTGGCGGGGTCATCTTTGATCTCAAGACAGGCCTCGGCGACGCCGGGGCTGTAGGCCAGTGACAGGTCACGCCCATTGGCTAGCGGCTTGGTTGCTTTTATTTCCAATTTGCCGGGTTTAGGGAATTCATGATAGCGAAGAGCCGCCCGTTTATTCGCATCGTCACGTTTAGTAGCCATTAAAATAACCTCGATCCCAAGTATAGTTTAGTATTAAACTATATATTTTTTACAATCAATTCACTAACTGTATAAGGACTATGAAGCCCTACTTGAAAAACAATTCAAGTGCCATCAGTGTGCGTTCGACTAATAGTGAGGCGAAGATGAGCGAAGTCAAAGCAGAAGTCCGTATTTCCACACAAGAATTGCGTGACGACATTCCGTTTTTCACAAAAACCTTGAAAATGCGATTGGATTCGATATTTCCGGCGGACAACCCTAGTACCGCGGTGTTTTCCGGGTATGGGTTGCGGGTGCGGGTGGAAAAATTTGCGCCCGAAGGACTTGCGACGATACGGATACTAACCGATGACCCGRCCGGTTTCGCCGATGGTCAACTGGATATGACCGCCCCCAATGGCACCCGTATCGAAATCCGAGACATCAACCCGCCACTTGTTCAGCCCGCGACCCAGCACAGCTATTCTGTTCGCCGCCTTGCCGATAACGCCCCATGGRTAATTGGTCGSGCRGGYATGCAYTAYCGTGATCTKGTKCCYWCRCGGCTTGGYGGRTCAATCATYGCCAGCCATATYCGYATWCCTGAYGGCGGCCCGGTRCCTGAYATGGTGCATTTYCACAAAGTCGGGTTTCAGCTGATTTTTTGTTACAAAGGCTGGGTTGARGTTYTKTAYGAAGATCARGGCGACCGTATTCGGCTGAACGCGGGCGATTGTTTCATCCAGCCGCCCGAAATTCGCCACCGGGTGATGGAAGCATCAGCCGAGATCGAGGTGATCGAAATCGGTGTTCCAGCGGAACATATTACCGAAATTGACCATGAGCTGACCCTGCCAACCCCGAAACAGAACCCGGACCGTGTTTGGGACGGGCAGAGGTTTGTCCATAATGTCGGGGCTGAYRCGCAATGGYTGCCGTTTCGYATYCCGGGGTTCAMTGCGCGTGACACGACGATCAAYGARAACACCAAAGGWGTRGCGTCGGTTCAGGTTGTGCGGCGCGGGCAGGGGGATGTGCCGTGGACCACCCACGACACWGACATTCTGTTTGGTTTCGTGATGGAAGGCGGCGTGACGCTGGAAGGTGAGGGGCAGGATGCTTCAACTCTGGAACCGGGCGATGCTTTTGTAATTCCRCCGGGGATGAAGACCCGTCTTGGTGATCCATCGAATGATTTTGAGCTGCTGGAAGTATCTTTACCGGGGACATTTTCCACCCATATCGCCTGAGCCCTTGCATACCAGCGGTTGTCGCCGCAATCTGTTACATGCCGTTCATTGGGGGAAAGCGAATGACGCTTTTGGAAGCTGCTAAATCGTGCCGTGAAAAGGCCTATGCGCCCTATTCGAATTTCAAAGTTGGCGCTGCTATWCGCACSGYGTCCGGCGCGRTTTATACCGGGTGTAATGTTGAAAAYGTGGCCTACCCYGARGGYACYTGCGCCGAAGCCGGGGCCATTGCAGCAATGGTAGCCGCTGGCGAAACCGAAATTGCCGAAGCCCTGGTAATWGCCGCCAGCCCAACCCCGGTTAGCCCGTGCGGSGGATGCCGTCARAAACTGGCGGAATTCAGTGTGGGTGATGTAAARATAACGATGGCAACAATGGAWGGGGTATCCCTKACYATGACAATGAACGACCTGTTGCCRGGTGCGTTCGAGCSTAGCCATATGGAAGAGTCSTAGCYATGGATGCACGGGTGATCATTGCRAAGCTGCGCGATAAAMARCGACTWTCAGKTGARGAAATATCGAGCTTTGCCAATGGCTTGGCTGATGGCAACGTGACCGACGCTCAGGGTGGGGCATTTGCCATGGCGGCCCTGTTGAACGGGYTTTCGGTTGAAGAGCGTGTTGCCCTGACGCTGGCCATGCGCGACAGCGGTGACGTGATGGTATGGGACTTACCGGGCGCCGTGATCGACAAACACTCAACGGGAGGTATTGGCGATTGTGTATCGCTATTGCTGGCCCCCGCGCTGGCGGCCTTGGGGGCTTATGTGCCGATGGTTTCGGGGCGGGGACTGGGCCATACCGGTGGCACATTGGATAAGTTAGAGGCTATTCCCGGCCTGAAAACCGAAGTCAGTGAAGAACGGTTTCGCCAAATCGTATCGAACGTAGGTATGGCGATTGTATCGGCAACGGGAAATATTGCACCGGCGGACAAGCGGCTTTACGCGATCCGCGATGTGACCGGCACGGTTGAAAGCGTTGATCTGATCACCGCCTCAATCCTGTCCAAGAAACTGGCGGCTGGTTTGGAATCGCTGGTGCTGGACGTCAAAGTTGGCAGTGGCGCTTTCATGAAGTCGATGGAAGACGCGATTGARYTGGCGAACTCGCTGGTTTCCACGGCGAATAATGCCGGGTGTAAAGCCTCGGCCTTGATCACGGATATGAACCAGCCCTGCACCACATCCGTGGGTAATGCGCTGGAAATCATGGATGTGATGGTTGCGCTGACCGGCGGGGCGAAGGATACAATACTGGTCGAACTGACGGGCGCATTGGGTGGTGAAGTGTTAAGGCTTGCCGGAATGGTAGCGGACCCCGCTGAGGGCGCGCGCCAAGTGATTGAAACGCTTAATGACGGTTCCGCTGCCGAGCGATTTGGCAGAATGGTCAGCGAACTTGGCGGCCCGATRGATTTTGTCGAACGCTGGCGCGATCGGTTACCGGCTTCACCGGTGGTGCGGGAAGTAGCTGCCGGACAGGYCGGGTATGTGTGCGGTATGAATGGGCAGGCCATTGGTCTGGCGGTGGTTCATCTGGGTGGTGGGCGCTTACGGGGTGGCGACAGGGTTGACCCTTCGGTTGGGTTGTCAAACGTTGCAATGATTGGTGATGCGGTAACGGTGGGTACACCTTTGGCAACGATACACGCGGCCAACGATGATGCCGCGGATRCCGCCGCCGCTGCCGTTCAAAACGCCTATGTAATCAGCGAACAAATCCCCGACGCCCCAAAACTGATTTACCGGAGGGTTCGCTAATGGCCCGTTGTTTTTTGGTCGTGATGGATTCAGTTGGCATTGGCGGTGCCTTGGATGCGGATCAGTTTTTTAACGGTGATGTACCGGACACCGGCGCGAATACATTGGCCCATATTGCGCAGGCCTGTGCCGAGGGCAATGCGAAGGAGGGGCGAAGCGGGCCGTTGAAACTGCCAAACCTTGATGGCCTTGGCTTTGGGGCGGCGCTGACGTTGGCATCGGGTGTATTTGCGCCGGGGTTGGGGGTCGAACCAACAGGTTTATGGGGCGCGGCTAGCGAGGTCTCAAAGGGTAAAGATACTCCATCAGGTCACTGGGAATTGTCCGGTGTGCCGGTGCCATGGGACTGGACGTATTTCCCGGATACGATCCCGGCATTTTCAGATGAACTGGTGGCCGAGGTTTGCCGACTGGCCGGGACGGATGGTATTCTGGGCAACTGCCACGCCTCGGGTGTGCCGATCATTGAGGAACATTGCGCCGAACATATGCGCACCGGCTGGCCAATTTGTTATACCTCTGCCGACAGTGTTTTTCAGATCGCGGCGCATGAGGAAAGTTTCGGTCTGGATCGGTTGCTGAAGCTCTGCCAAGACCTCGCCCCCACCTTGCACGCTATGAATGTGGGGCGGGTGATTGCGCGACCGTTTATAGGCNGCCCCGGCGATTTTCGCAGATCCAAGAACCGCCATGATTATGCGATGGCACCGCCGGGRCCRACGTTGAATGACTGGGTGCAYGATGCCGGGAGGCGGGTGTATGCCATTGGAAAGATAGGTGATATTTTTTCGATGCAGGGCATTGATGAGGTGCGCAAAGGCACGGATGCCGAACTGATGGAACATCTGGTCGACCTGATGGATGAGGCCGAAGACGGTAGTCTGACGTTTGCAAATTTCGTGGAATTCGACAGCCTCTATGGTCATCCCCGCGACGTTTCCGGTTATGCCCGCGCGTTGGAATGGTTCGACGCACAATTGGCCAGGGTKTTTGAACGTGCGCGCCCTGGCGACATGATCCTGTTCACCGCTGATCACGGCAATGATCCTACCTGGAYCGGGACTGATCATACCCGCGAAAGGGTGCCGGTGCTGATACACGGGCTTGGCACTGGTGAGATCGGGCAGATCGGTTTCGTTGATGTTGCTGCGTCAATTGCAGCCCATCTGGGCGTGTCATCGCAAGGGCCCGGAAAGAGTTTCCTATAACGCCGCGTTGTGCGGCATGTTTCCAATTTAACGAAAGATAATACGATGAAAGACCACCTGAACCTCGTTGAACATCCGCTGGTACAGCACAAGCTGACAATCATGCGCAAAAAGGAAACGTCTACCAATTCCTTCCGCCGTTTATTGCGAGAAATCAGTCAGTTGCTGGCCTATGAGATCACCCGTGAACTGGACATGACCACTTGCCATATCGAGACGCCAATGGGTCCGATGGAAGCGCCAACTATTGCTGGTCGGAAACTGGCGCTGATATCAATTCTGCGGGCCGGGAACGGTCTGCTGGATGGTGTGCTGGAACTGATCCCGGCGGCGCGGGTTGGCTTTGTAGGCCTGTACAGGGAYGAAGAAACGCTGGAACCGGTACAGTATTATTACAAGGTGCCAGACCATTTGGAATCGCGCCTTGTCATTGCGGTTGACCCGATGCTGGCCACCGGCAACAGTGCCATTGCCGCGATTGATTTGCTGAAGAAATCCGGCGCAAACAACATTCGCTTTATGTGCCTGTTAGCCGCGCCGGAGGGTATTGCGAAAATGAAGGCAGCCCACCCCGATGTGCCGATCGTTACTGCTGCGGTGGACGAAAAGCTGAATGAAATTGGATACATTGTGCCAGGTCTTGGGGATGCGGGTGATCGTATGTATGGAACCAAGTAGCGCCGAGAATCACTTTACAGRATTTGCGTAATCCTGCATCCTGTGTCCTAGTTTGCCTGGGGTAGTTTTGATGTTTGTAAAAGTGATATTCGCAGTATCGGTTCTTGCGCTAAGTAGTATTGGCGCGAACGCGCAGAATTTAARCAACACTGACGGTCCGTCTGAAATCCCGCCAAACAGCTTTAGCGGCAAGCAATATGTCGACAGTCAGGGATGTGTTTATGTTCGCGCCGGGTTTGAYGGCGATGTAGTTTGGGTGCCCCGCGTGTCACGCAGTCGCCAGTTGTTATGCGGTTTTGCGCCAACTTTCGCGGACGCCGCGCCGGTACAGGCTGAACCGGAATTAGTGCAAACAGTGGTTGTTGCCCCACCAGTTCAGCCTATTTTCAGATCATCCGTTAACGCCGTTGTTGTCGCGACKCCTGTCACCAGCGACCCGAATACCACGCTGTTACCGAGCGGTTTTCGGGAGGCGTGGGTGGATGGCCGCCTAAACCCCAAACGYGGGCCACAAACTGTCGCTGGTGATATTCAAATGGCGACAATCTGGACCGAAACCTTGCCCCGTAAGTCAGTGAACAAAAMAACTACCCTTGTGAATGTCGCTACTGCGACGGTAACCGTTTCCAGCAAGACACCGGATACTGTAGCGATCTCGCCATCCTTTGTGCAGGTGGGGACTTACGGTGTGCCGGGAAATGCCCGCGCCGTGGTGGCTTGGTTGCAAGGCAATGGCCTGCCTAATGCAGTTACCAAATCAACAGTGGGTGGTAAGGATGTACAAACCATAGTGGCGGGGCCGTTTCATAGCCAGACCGAATTGCAGCAGATGTTAAACCTCGCCCATGGGGCCGGGTATTCGGACGCATTTGTACGRCGCTAATGCTGCTATTCGCCGCAAATACCCTGCAAGCTGACCCAATCACTATCGGCAAGAATTTCCTTGGCCGATTGCAGTGTTATCGGATCCCCTTCTATCAGTGAAAGCGTAGTTTCACCTGATATATCAATCGCATAAGCGTAGGGCGTCGATCTGACCTGAGCCACTTCAAAGTGTTCTAAAACAGACGATTCTTTCAGAAGGTCCGGCTTGGTCGTTAGCAATGCTTCCGCATATTCCGCCAGTGCTGATTCTGGTACATCTCCTGTCGTCAGAAGACGAAACGAAGCAATAATTCCGACTTGCCGCAACAGGCGCACAAGAGGATCGTTGCCTTTGGCGCGCAGGTTTTCAACGATTATAAATCCTGCGGAAACGTCTGCTTCCTCAAAATCCTCAACCAGACTTCGATTTAGYAATATGATATTTCCCGGCAGATGCTCTGCCAGTTGGACGCCTCCTGACAAAACGACGATCTTGCCGGGGGACGGACCAAAAAGTCGGCGATGCAATTTTTGCAGCGATTGTTGCCCCAGAACAGAGTCGCAGGATTTCCCGGAAACACGGCGGATATTTGTCAGCAGGCTTTCACCAATAGCTGYGCGTTTTGAAACGGGTACCACCGAGGCAGTGTAATCAACCATCGCGCCAGGCAGCCAGAAAATAGTTAACGCCGCGACCAACAGCACCGCCCCGCCAGTAATGACTGAGCGCAAGCGGCCTGGATGGGGACGCCGACGTTCAATCGCTGACTGGACCGTCGCGTTGGCCTTAATCATAGTGTCGTCGGTCAACTCCAGTATATCGCTGGCATCGGGGCCGGGGCGATACAGGGCCGGGCGCTCACCTGGGTTTAGTCGTTCAACTGCGGGCAGTGACCAGTGAACAATTGCAGTTCCGTGCTTATCCGACAGGGTCAGCGTCGCGTCGCCGACCGAGACAATCACGTCAATGCGTTGCGCATCCGGTGACGCGCGCCAGATGCCGGGGCTTTCAAGCCGTTCAAAGTCGTTTAACGCTGTCATTGGCCTGCTCTGGCCCTGCTGTATTTATTATTATTGTGCGCAGCCTAACCGCTTGCGCGCCGTCCGACAATATCAGAGAGTTTTGGCAGCCTTRCGCAGTTCAAATTTCTGGATTTTCCCGGTCGAGGTTTTTGGAAGTTCCTGAAACACAACCATCTTTGGCGTCTTGAATCCGGCGAGGCGTTCGCGCACAAATTTTATCAGGTCTTCCTGACTGGCATTTGCGCCGTCCTTCAGTTCAACAAAGGCACAGGGCACCTCGCCCCATTTGTCGTCCGGTTTGGCGACTACCGCGCACAGCATCACCGCCGGATGATCCATCAATGCGCYTTCCACTTCGACCGAGCTGACATTTTCACCACCCGAAATGATGATGTCCTTAGCCCGGTCGGATATTTGAAAATAGTGGTCAGSGTGCTGCACCGCGATGTCACCCGAATGGAAATATCCACCTTCAAAGGCTTCGGCGGTGGCGGTTGGGTTTTTCAGATAGCCCTTCATCACCGCATTGCCGCGCAGCATTATTTCGCCCTGCGTCGTGCCATCCATCGGTATCTGGTGCATATTTCCGTCCATTACGGTTACCGCATCCATCATTGGTGAACCAACACCCTGACGGGCCTTGATGGCCATCTGTTCATCCTCTGGYAGCRCGCCCCATGCAGCTTCGTTCCAATAACATTCGGTGACGTGGCCGTAGGTTTCGGTCAGCCCGTAAACGTGCATGACATGAAAACCTGCCGCCTCAATCTGGGTCAGTGTCGCCGGGGCCGGGGGTGCGCCGGC
>NVTR01000016.1 GCA_002732955.1 Marinosulfonomonas sp. | reverse complement strand
ACAAGAAGCGGAGGAGGCATTCTATGAAAACCTGAACAACCTTGATAAAGTAGCCTAAGATTTGAACGAAACACTCTCCGGTAAACCCGGGGCGGTTCAATGACAAAAACCCAAACATGTCTGGAACCGTATTCCTGATGATATCCGGCGCAAGGTCGTCAAGCTGGCATTGAAGGAAACGAAGCTATCGCCGCGGGAGTTGGCCGTGGCCTTCACTGATATCAAAAAGCACTTTATATCAGAGGCTTCGGTTTATCCATTGCCTGGCAGTGTATGCGCAGCATGCACGAGAAGGGCGTTCTGAAAGCACACGATTTGATCACCAGCCCGGCTTTCATTGTGATCAAAGCCGCCAGCGCATTCAAAGACAAGACCACGGCCATCAACCAACTCCTCCTCTCGGGCAAGGGGTCAGACCGACTTCACCTATCTAAAGGTTCTGGGCTGGGGCTGGTTCTATCTCAGCACAATCCTGGACGATTACAGCCGCTACATCATTGCGTGGAAGTTGTGCACAAACATGCGAACGGAAGACGTCACGGATACGCTGGATTTGGCTTTGCAGGTGTCTGGCTGTGATCAGGTTCACGTCGTGCACAAACCACGTCTGCTCAGCGATAACGGCCCCAGTTATGTCTCCGGGGAACTGGCCGATTGGTTGCAGGGCAAAGGCATGAAACACTCTCGCGGCGCGCCTTATCACCCCCAAACCCAGGGCAAGATCGAACGTTGGCACCAAACGCTAAAGAACCGCATTCTGTTGGAAAACTACTTCCTGCCCGGCGATCTTGAGGCGCAGATCGAAGCCTTCGTCGATCATTGCAATCATCAGCGTTACCACGAAAGCCTGAACAACATCACGCCGTCCGACGTATACTTCGGGGGCGAGCAAGCCATTCTAAACAACGCCCCTCTCGGTGATTTTTGTAAATCACCTGCCGGTCAATGGAAAGGATCAAACGCAAAACMCTYGAAACSCGRCGCTTTTGTGCGTGGCATGGTCAGTTGGCTTGGTTTTCGCCAGGTGCCGTTGCTCTACGACCGGGCCGAAAGATTTGCCCGCTCCTCCAAATACCCTTTTCGAAAAATGGTGCGATTGGCAATTGATGCAGTCACTGGGTTTTCAATCATTCCATTGCGGTTGGCGACCTATCTTTCGGTTATTGCCGCGATGATCAGCATGGTTGTGCTAGGGTACGCGGCCCGTGGGGCAGGGGGTGAAGTGAACCGCGCCTTTGGTTTTGATCTGCGGCCCCTGCTGGTACGCGCACAGGACATCACCCGCGCCGCGTCCGAGACGACGGCAGCCACGCAGCGCCTGAAGCGGTTGCGAGAGGATGTGTCGCTGCTCAAGCGCGATGCTCTCAAGCTGGTGCTCTACGGGCAGGAGAGCGGCACAAAGGGGCCGTGGGAGACCCATGAGGCGACCTTACTGGATATTCATAAGCAGATGCGGCGGAACCTGGCGGTGGATGTGCTGCGCGGGCTGGCGGAGGCCCTGAAAGGAATGCTGTCGAAGATACATGGATTGCTGATCAATACAGAAGAAATGGACGGCAATGACGCTGATACTGAGCGTCACTATCATAATTCAAAACCAGACTCTTATGAATCTGAACTTTGCAGAGAGAAAGACAAAGGCGAAAGGTCTGAACCAGAAATTGCACCGGTTTCGAAAGAGGGCAGGGACCTGCCAAACCTGCCGCTGGCATTGGTGCTGAAGGCCTGCCCTGACATAGTCCCCTACGCTCCGGACAAACCCAGACACTGGCATGAGCTGGTGGCGCTGGCCGGATTTGTGCGGGGCATGATGGGGATCAGCCCGGATGCCTGGGAAGCGGCGCAAGCGGCCATGGGGCCAGAGGTGGCGGCCGTTACGGTGGCAGGAATGTTGCAACGGGTTTCGGATATTCGCTCGCCTGGCGGATACCTGCGGGCGTTGACGCGCAAGGCGGAAACGGATGGGTTTTCACCGGGGCCGATGATCATGGCGCTGCTCCGACCTGAGGCTCAGGCGGCGTAAAAGTTGACAGCTGTCAACTTTTTGGRAAATAGRTTAACCRATTGATATRACKKCATAAAACTAGAAAGGYATCTGATTTTGCGCATCTCTYACAGTGAAAAMCCGGGCTATGTGGCGGAYATTTCGACAGACCAGCACCACGGCCGGGGTTTMTTTGCCGGTCTGGCGTGGTAAGGCAGATACCATGCTTTTGCACGCCGAAAACATCTGTAAAACCTTCCGCACCGGCGATGGCCCGTTTGAAGTTCTGCACGGGGTAAACCTGTCACTGGATGCCGGACAAACGCTGGCGCTGACGGGCGAGAGCGGTTCCGGGAAAAGCACGCTGCTGCATCTGATCGGTGGATTGGATGTGCCGGAYAGCGGGCAGATATTGATCGATGGMGTCGATATTGGCGCGTTGGATGATGTCGGACGGGCAGGGCTGCGACGGGGCGTTGTTGGGGTCGTGTTTCAACAGTTCAATCTGATCCCCAGCCTGCGGGTCGCTGACAACATCGCGTTTCAGGCGCGCCTTGCCGGGCGGGATGACCCGGTTTGGTGGGCCGCGCTGACAGAGCGTATGGACCTYGAACCACACGCGCGAAAATACCCGGAACAACTGTCCGGTGGCCAACAGCAACGGGTGGCCATCGCCCGCACRCTGGCCGCAAAACCACGGTTGGTTCTGGCGGATGAGCCGACCGGAAATCTGGACGAAGCAACGGCCGGCGTTGTGCTTGATCTGATGTTGGAACTGGTGGCTGAAACCGGTGCAGGTCTGCTGATCGTCACCCATTCTGAACGGGTGGCACAGCGGATGGGGCGACGGTTGCATTTGCGGGGCGGGAAAATCGTATGAATAGGGCTGCGTTGCAGGCAATCTTATCACATTGGCGGCGTAACCCGTTGCAATTATTCACTTTGATAGCAGGATTGGCGCTGGCAACGGCGCTTTGGTCCGGCGTTCAGGCGGTTAACACCGAAGCTAGGGCCAGCTATGACKCCGCTGCCGCTACACTTGGCGAAGGGCAGTATGATCAGATCATTGCCCCCGATGGTTCACATATTTCGCGCGCCACATTTGTTGCGTTGCGCCGGGCTGGCTGGCTGGTCAGCCCGGTGGTTGAAGGGCGTCTGAACGGYGTCCGCCTGATTGGGGTRGAACCGCTGACGGCCCCCAATGGACTGGGCCAGGTTTTATTTKYAAAAATGTCGGAATTGGGYGCATTTCTTGGCGCTCAGAGGCAGGTTTTTGCCGCCGCTGATGCMCTGGAAAAGCTGGACGGGGAAATTGATGCTGCGCTGGTTCTGGAGCCCGATCTGGCGCCGGGGACTGCGATCACCGATATTGGCGTGGCGCTTCAGTTGCTGGGTGATACGGGTGGAATTACACGGCTGATTGTGGCGCAGGAACARCCGCTTGTTCAGGGCGTTCTCGCCGAMATYGCCCCTGAYCTCAGCCTGCGTGCGGCGCGTGGCGGTTCTGATATCGGGCGGCTGACCGACAGTTTCCACCTTAATTTAACGGCCTTTGGGATGCTTTCCTTTGCGGTCGGTATTTTCATTGTAAACGCGGCCATCGGGCTGGCCTTTGAACAGCGCCGCCCGGTGGTGCGAACCCTGCGCGCATTGGGGATGCCGTTGCGTCGGCTGATGCTGTTGATGGCAGCGGAACTGTTGATATTTGCCCTGATCGCGGGCGCGATTGGGGTGATGCTCGGCTATGGAATCGCGGCGTTGCTGATGCCTGATGTGGCCGCAACATTGCACGGTCTTTACGGCGCAGACGTTGCGGGTACGCTGCAACTGCGCCCGGCATGGTGGCTGTCTGGACTGGCGATTGCCGTGGGCGGAACAGCGATCGCCGCCAGTGGCGCTTTTTGGCGGTTGGCGCATTTGCCGCTGCTGGCATCAGCCCACCCGCGCGCCCTGGCGATGTCAGCTGAGCGCGATGCGACAATGATGTCGTTAGCGGCACTGGCGCTGTTGGCAATCGCTGGCCTGCTGGCCATGTTTGGCACCGGGTTGCTGGCGGGGTTTGCGATGCTTGCAGCGCTGCTGATTGGTGCGGCACTCGCGTTGCCCTACTTGCTCGACAGGGCRCTGGCGCTTGGCCAGTGGATGTCGCGGGGKGTCGTGGCCAGTTGGTTTTGGGCCGATACACGGCAACAACTGCCGGGATTGTCGCTGGCATTGATGGCATTGCTGCTGGCGATGGCCGCGAATGTCGGCGTTTCAACCATGGTGTCCAGCTTTCGCCTGACGTTCACGGGGTTTCTGGATCAACGGCTGGCATCCGAGCTRTATGTTTCWGCGGATACGGCTGAACAGGCGGTGGCCTTGCAGGAATTCCTGRCCCCGCGGGTTGACGCAGTTCTGCCGATCCAGTCGCAGCAGATTGAAATCGCGGGCCAGCCGACAGASGTGTTTGGCCCGCGCGACCATGCTACCTATCGGGATAACTGGGTTTTTTTGCAGTCAATACCTGACGCCTGGGATCTGGTCGCCAAAGGTGACGTGGTGCTGGTCAATGAACAGATGGCGCGCCGGGCTGGGCTGGTGATTGGGAAAATGGTCTCTGTGGCCGGTAAAACATTGCCTATTGCAGGGATTTACGGCGATTACGGCAATCCGATCGGGCAAGCGATCATCGGTGAACAGTTGTTTGGGGCGTTGTTCCCACAGGTTGTGCCGCGAAGATTTGGGGTGCGAATAGCGGGCGCGGATGTGGCAACACTGGTGGYGGCWTTAGAAKACGAMTTTGGYCTGYCTGCSRGCAATGTGATTGATCAGGCYGGKATYAARGCCTTCTCGCTGGGTGTTTTCAACCGCACTTTCACGGTTACAGCCGCGCTGAATGTCCTGACGCTTGCGGTGGCTGGATTCGCAATCCTGATGAGCCTTTTGACGCTGGCCACCATGCGCCTGCCGCAGCTGGCCCCGGTGTGGGCACTTGGACTAACCCGGTCGCGTCTCGGGCAGCTTGAACTGATCCGAACGGTGTTGTTGGCGGTGTTGACTTCRGTKCTGGCATTGCCATTGGGGCTGGCGCTGGCATGGGTGCTGTTGGCGGTGGTCAATGTCGAAGCCTTTGGCTGGCGATTGCCGATGTTTTTCTTTCCCGCCGATTATGCCCGCCTTGGTGGANTTGCACTTTTGGCCGCAGTTCTTGCGGCACTTTGGCCCGCTTGGCGGCTTGCCCGCACCCCGCCTGCCGATCTGCTAAAGGTGTTTTCCAATGAACGTTAGGGTCTTATTCTTTCTGCTTTTCGCACCGTTCATCGCCAACGCGCAGGGGTTTTCTGGGCTTGGCAGCGACGTCGAAGGCTTTGCAGTGCCGGCCCCAAACCCACAGTTTGAATTTCCGGCCGACCATGGGCCGCACCCTGATTTCCGCATTGAATGGTGGTATCTGACCGCCAATCTGACAGGACCGGATGGCACACCCTATGGATTGCAATGGACATTGTTCCGTACAGCGCTCGCACCTGAGGCTGGTGAGGGCTGGAGCGCGCCGCAACTTTGGATGGGYCATGCCGCAATCACCACGCCGGATGCACATTACGTCAGCGAACGGCTGGCACGCGGTGGCATAGGGCAGGCGGGTGTAGAATCCGCACCGTTCAACGCCTGGATTGACGACTGGACGCTGGCGGGTACATTTGATGCCCTGACGATGACCGCCACGGGGGCCGAATTTGCCTATGATATGACACTGAGCGCCGACGGCCCACTGGTGCTGCATGGTGACGGCGGGTATTCAGTGAAATCGGCGGACGGGCAGGCGTCGTATTATTAYTCRCAGCCATTCTTTGACATCGCTGGTACTCTCACATTGCCGGAGGGAGACATCGAGGTKACCGGYAYSGCCTGGCTGGACCGGGAATGGTCGACCCAGCCACTTGGYRCWGACCAAACCGGCTGGGATTGGTTTTCACTKTCGTTCGATRAYGGTAACAAACTGATGGGWTTTTCCCTGCAYGAAACYGGTGGTGATTTGTTTACGTCGGCCACCTGGATTACCCCGGACGGGCAGAGCATTGCCTATCCTGACGGCGCATTTTCTGCGGTACCGCTGGCCGAACATGATGTGGCTGGGCGCAGTATACCGGTGCGCTGGCAAGTAAGCCTGCCCGCGCAGGGCGTTGATGTAACCGTGCAGGCGATCAACCCCGACGCATGGATGGCCACCAGTGTGCCATACTGGGAGGGGCCGGTCACCATCAACGGCAGCCATAGCGGGCGGGGCTATCTTGARATGACCGGGTATGAGTGAGTTTTCGAGCGTGCTGACCCATTTCACCTGTCTCATAAATGCTGAC
The DNA here is from genome assembly GCA_002732955.1 of Marinosulfonomonas sp. Taxonomy (GTDB): domain Bacteria; phylum Pseudomonadota; class Alphaproteobacteria; order Rhodobacterales; family Rhodobacteraceae; genus NVTR01. Next base: position 42,216 of record NVTR01000016.1, on the reverse strand, counting down.
GGGGAACAATCGCGAGTCGATTATAAAGATTAGAGCCAATTGGCTGAGGAGATTATCCGGGTTGTATGAATCATCTAACGGGCAAAATTACGCAACCCGGTTCCAAAAGCCTGCGACAGAGCCTATCTGCCTGATGCRGGTCATTTGCACGGAATTTCGGTTCAYCCCCTGGGGTTTTTCCGCMCTGCCTATTCCACCGCCAGCTTTTTCGCCGGTTCGTCCACCGGCTTTGCCCCGCTCTCTACATTTGCAGAGTTGATCTGGCTGCGGGCGATGCGGCGGGCCAGACGGAAAATACCATCAAGGATTTCGATCAGTTCGATTTCGCGTTTATAGGTTTTCACCCGCTTGGGCGCATTCGCTGTCAGCCGTTCCAGGCTGTGCAGCGCGATCTCATGGCTCATCTGGCGCAACTTGATTTTCATCAGGCCCACGTCATGTGCCGTACTGGTATCACCCCTGGCAAGAGCATCTATGGCGCCTTGCAGGGCCGTGACCACCCTTTTGTGGAACTTCCTGATGATCTTGGCGGTTTCCGGGCTGACCACCACGTTTTCGTTCAGGCGTTTCTTGACCGATGTCACCAGGTCGCGGGACACCAGATCACCGATCTGCTCCAGATCATTGACCACAGCGACCAGATGCAAAAGCTTCGCCGACTGTACCTTGGTCAGGCGGGTCAGGCTGATTTCACCCAGATAGGCGATGATGCTTTGATGCAGCGCGTCAATCGAGCGATCGAGCTTGATCAGGTCGGCCAGCCGGGTTCGTGGCCCGCTTACCGCAACCGGCATGATCTGGTTGACCAGTTTGATTGCCCGTCGGCCCAGCCTCTCAATCTCGTGTTGGGCTGCATCCAATGCAATCGCCGGGGTCAGCAGCAGAGCCGCATCGAGGAATTTTGGCACATTCTGCGGCTCAATCATTTCGGGCTTGTCAGGCAGCATCCAGTTGACCAGCCGGGCGATCTGCGAGGTGAAGCCAATGAACAGCGCGGCGTTGATGACATTGAACAGGGTGTGTGCGTTGGCGATCTGGCGTGGCACATCGGCGGCCAGCAGTGTCGCGCCGGTCAGTCCGGTATTGGCGGGCGAAACAGCCCGGGCCATTGCGGCAAGCTGCGGTACAAAGCCGATCCAGATCAGCACCCCGACCACATTRATCAGCGTGTGTACCATAGCCGCGCGCACCGCCTCTCGCGGTTTACCGATTGAGGCCAGAAGTGCCGTGACACAGGTGCCGATATTGGCGCCCAGCGCAATGCCAATGGCCGGGGTCAGTCCGATAAGCCCCTGACTGGCCATAACGATCAGGATGCCGGTGGTGGCCGACGACGACTGTATAACCGCAGTGAAAACGGCCCCGATGGCGGCAGCGTATAGCGGATTTTCCAGACTGGTCATGAAGTTAACGAAAGGCTCGTAAGTGCGCAGCGGGAACATCGCCCCGCTCATCACCGTCATGCCRTAAAATATCATGCCCATGCCCAGCAGGATATTGCCGTATTCACGCCAGCTTTCGCTTTTCGAAGTGAAGTACAGCAGGAATCCGATACTGATCATCGGCAGTGCCAACTTGGTGATATTGAAGGCTAATATTTGCGCGGTGATGGTGGTGCCGATATTGGCCCCGATGATCACCGCCACGCTTTGCTCCATAGTCATCAGCCCGGCCGAGATGAACCCGACCATGATAACCGTGGTTACCGATGACGACTGCACCACAGAGGTCACGCCTGCGCCCAGGCCGACACCCATGAACCGGTTGCCGGTGAGCCGTGCAAGGATCGCTTTCATGTGATCGCCGGTGGCGCGTTTCAGCGACCGGGTCAGGATGTCCATACCGAACAGGAACAGGGCCAGTCCGCCGAACAGGCCGACCCAAAGGTCGAAACTTGCAAAAMCRKTMKMMMTGRWGSSWYAYMYKCAWKTTSWKSMRSRMTSYSYKKKKASKRMMSSCRAKRTSGMRYYGYTMYYYMKKYRKKMCKRSSSTGTCCCGGCAACCTATGCCAGCCAGAGAGTTTTTCATGTGGTTGTCTTAAACCCGCAGCCCGGTTGCAGAAATGCAGTCCCCCGGGGCGCCAGGAAAACAGGGGTTTTTATCCGCCGCGTGCTTTAGTGCCTTGGCCTTTGAGTGAAGCGGCGCTTAAATGGTTATCGTAGCGGAAAGAAAATTCGATATGTCCACTTTGAGAGCGGGAGTGTTACAACRCGARYYATYRGTRRWTTRMWKTWAAAGGATACAGTTTTGACTGAACAGACCCGGCCCGAAGTGATCGATTTTATGGCTGTCGCCAAAGAATTGCTTCCGGAGGGCGCAACTTACAGTTCCTGTGTTGGCTGCGGACTTTGCGCGTCTGGTTGTCCTGCATCGGGCCTGTTCGGCATGGACCCGCGCCGTTTCATCAACATGGCTGTGCAGGGTATGAACGAAGAATTGTCGTCAACACCCTGGGTCTGGGCCTGCACGCAATGCAAACGCTGTGCTTATATCTGTCCCATGGGGATCGACGTTTCGCTGCTGGTCGGTGTGGCGCGCGGTGGCTGGCCGAAAGAGAACAAACCAAAAGGAATTGTGCGGTCTTGCGAGGCGCAGATGCTGGACGAAAGTACCAGCGCGATGGGGCTTCGCTCAGAAGACTTTGTTGAAATCGTCGAAGAAACGGTTGAGGAGTTGCGTGAAAACGATCCGCGCTTCGCCCGTATCAAAGCCCCCATTGATAAAGTCGGTGCCAAGTTTGTCGTCAATCAAAACTCTCGCGAACCGGCGGTAGAGCCTGAAGAAATGGCACCGATGTGGAAGATATTTGATTATGTCGGGGCTGACTGGACCTATGCCTCGAAAGGCTGGGCAGCCGAGAATTTCTGCATGTTCACCGGCGATGATGCGTCCTGGAAAGACATGGTGAAAACCCGCGTTGATGCGATCAACGATCTGGGTTGCGAAGYTTGGATCAATACCGAATGCGGTCATTCGTTTTATACCCTGTGGAAAGGGGTAGAGCGTTTTGGGCTAAAGGCAAATTTTGAAGCGGCCAGTCTGGTCAGTTACTATGCCCARTGGATCAGGGAMGGTAARCTGCCGGTCAACTCGGACTGGAACGTGAATAACCTGAAATTCACCGTTCAGGACCCTTGCCAGCTTGTACGCAAATCCATCGGTGATCCGGCGGCGGARGACCTGCGCTTTGTCGTGAAAACACTGGTCGGTGAAGACAATTTTATCGACATGCAACCCAGCCGGAGCGCGAATTACTGTTGCGGCGGGGGTGGTGGCTTCTTGCAGGCCGGTATGGCGGCAGAGCGGCGCGCTTACGGCAAGCGCAAGTTCGACCAGATCATCACCACCGAGGYGGRCTATGTCCTGACGCCCTGTCACAATTGCCACTCTCAGATTGACGATATMGGCAGCCATTTTGGCGGYGCGTATAATGTGGCGCATATCTGGACSCTGATYTGCCTGTCGCTTGGCATTCTGGGGCCGGATGAACGCAARTACCTTGGWCCCGAACTGGCCGACATCGGCCTGCCGGKCACGTCATGAACGTATCCGGCGCGCGCGTCTTTGAAACCGAAGTTCTTATCATCGGCGGCGGGGTTACCGGATCGGGGGTCATGCGTGACCTKGCGTTGCGCGGCGTCAACTGTCTGCTGATTGACCGCAGCGACCTGAACGCTGGTGCGTCGGGCGGYAAYCAYGGCCTGTTGCACAGCGGTGGAAGATACGCGGCAGCAGACGCAGAGACCGCCGCTGAATGCCGGCGCGAAGGCGAAYTGYTAAARCGGCTTGCRCCGGAATGTATTGATGATTGCGGCGGCATGTTTGTGGCAGTGAATGGCGATGATGAGGATTTCGCGCAGCGTTTCCCCGATCACTGCAAGGCTGCGGGCATTCCCTGTGAAGCGCTGACACCCGCCGAGGCGCGGCGACGTGAACCTTCCCTGCCGGAAACCGTCTTTGCTGCTTACGCCGTGCCGGACGCCACTGTTGACCCTTTCAGACTAGCGCTGGAAAACGTCTCACAAGCCCAGTGCCTGAACGACAGCGATTTCCTGCCCCATATCAGCGTTGAGGCATTCGACATATCGGACGGGTTTATCAGGACCGTTCGCTGTCGTGATATGCGCAGTGGTGACCCGGTAGAAATAAAGGCGCAGCAAGTCGTCAATGCTGGTGGGGCCTGGGCCATGAAGATTGCRCGGCTYGCGGGCTGTTCGGATGTTAATCTGGTYTATTCCAAAGGCACACTGCTGGTCAGCAACAGCCGGATCAGCAATGGCGTGATCAATCGCCTGCGCTTGCCGGGTGACGGCGATATTCTGGTTCCGGGCGGAACCGTGTCGCTGCTGGGCACTTCGTCGGTCACGATTTCGGAACCGGACGATTTTCGACCAACCATAGATGAAGTCGACCGTATCATTCTGGAAGGCGCACAAATGCTGCCGGTTCTGAATGATACCCGGTTCATCCGGGCCTTTTCCGGGGTGCGYCCRCTTTTGATGGCTTCGGGGGCGGCAGAAGACGGGCGCAAGGCGAGCCGYGGTTTCACGCTTTTYGATCAYGAGGATCAGGGGCTGACAAACTTYGCGACAATTGCMGGTGGMAAGCTGACCACCTTCCGRCTGATGGCAGAAAAAACCGGCGATCTGGTCGCCCGGCGTCTGGGTAATACCGAGCCCTGCAAAACCTTGATCGAACCGCTACCGTCCGGCGACGCCATTCGCTGGACCGAACCGGGTCTGGCTGCGCGTGACTGGTTTCAGCGCGCTGACCCGAGCGACCTGATACTGTGTGAGTGCGAGCTGGTGGCGCGCTCTACCGTGGACAAGATCGTGAAATCCGCGCCCGGCGCCGAGGACCACATGAGCCTGAAAGCCATTGCCGGGCGTAGCCGGATTGGAAAAGGCGCCTGTCAGGGGGCTTTTTGTGCGATGCGGGTTACCTCGCACCTTTACGATACCGGCGTCTATGACAGCCACGACGGTCTTGAACTGATGCGCGATTTCATCAATGAACGCTTTCGCGGTGTCAGACCGGTTTCGTGGGGCGAGCAGCTTGCGCAGATGGAACTGGCCGAAATCCTGCATTGCGGGCTGGCGGGTCTGGATCTGCCGGACCGCGGTGAAACGGATGGGTCATCATGAAACGTCAAACCCGCCGCATAACGACAGAGTTGGCCGTGATAGGAACCGGACTTGCCGGGTTCGCGGCGAGCATTTTTGCGCTTAAGCGCGGGCTWGATGTGGCGCAGTTTGGCCATGCCGGCGCGATTGCCTACACCACCGGGTACCTCGACCTGCTTGGGGTGCAGGAACAACAGGTTCTGGATGACCCGTGGGCTGGTTTGGATAACCTGCGACGGGAACAGCCACAGCATCCGCTGGGTCTGTTGCCCAATCCGGAAATCCGGAAAGCGTTTGAGCTTTTCACCACAAGCCTGTGCGAAATGGGCATTGGATATTCCAGCCCCGGCAATCAAAACCTGTCCGCATTGCTGCCTTACGGCGTCACAAAACCCACCCTGTCGGTGCCTGATACCATGCTACCGGGGATCGAGGCGCTGCGATCAGGTGCAAAGACCCTGATCGTGGRTTTCGACGGWTTGCAGGGYTTCAGCGCCCGTGAATTTCAGGTMAAYTTTGGCASCCGCTGGCCGGGGCTTACGACGACAAGGCTGCAATTTCCGGGYATGGAAAACCGGCAGATATWTGCAGAAGTCATGGCCAGRTCGCTGGAAACYAAGGAGACACAGGAAAAACTGGCCAATCTGATACGCCCGGCTCTGAATGGTGCCGATTACGTTGGTCTGCCGGCAATTCTGGGGATGCAGGCCMCCGACGMAACGCTGGCGAAGATGGAGCGYCTGATTGGCGCGAAACTGTTCGAAATCCCAACCATTCCCCCCGCRGTGCCCGGCATCCGTCTGCGTGAATTGTTYGAACGTGAGCTGCCCGGGCGKGGCCTGAAACTTGAGCCKCAACTCAAAGTGTCCAATGTCGAGTTTAGCAAATCGGGCGCGACGCTWTTTCTTCGCGGCGCAATGGATGATCTGGAGGTGAAGGCCGAGGCCATTATTCTTGCCACCGGGCGCTTTCTTTCCGGGGGTCTTGGTTCTGATAACAAACAACTGGCCGAGACGTTGTTGGGGCTGCCGATAAGCCAGCCGGAAACTCGCGAAGACTGGTATMGGCAGGATTACCTCGACCCGCGCGGTCACCCCATAAACCGGGCGGGTGTTGAGATCGACAAATCGTTCCGCCCAATTGGACCCGGCGCAAATCCAGTCAACGAAAGGCTTTTCGCGTCTGGTGCCATTTTGGCGCACCAGGATTGGGCGCGCCAGCGCTGTGGTGCGGGCGTGGCGATTGTCTCGGCCTACGGTGCCGTCACTGCCGCATCAGACCAAGTTCTTTCCAGCRGACGCTGAAAGCGTTCTGTCGCAAACCTTTCAGGAACGGTGGGCGCGAGGGCGCGGCCGCACAACCACCTTCGGGCGGCGTTCCGGCGGGCTTGACCACTTGCATCAAATGGCCGGTATCGCTGTGACAGCTCAGGCAGGCACCATCTTCGCMTGACAATTNNNCGGCGGCGGAGGCGGCAGGCACAGGRGTTTSCTGGGTTTCTTGCTACTCATTTTCCGGGCGYAGRCTTTGCATATAGATCGACAGCACACGCAGATCCTCGGCGGAAAGTTCTTTGTAACTCTGCTTTTGCTGCCAAGTTCGGTCTGAAAGCATCCCTTGCAGTTTTTCCGCCCCAACAATCCAGTCTATCATGGCCTCAGCATCATGTCTGGTCCCCACACCATCCAGAGGGGTGCGCGGGCTTCCTTGCCCGTCAATGGAATGGCACCGCGCGCAGTTTTCGCGTTCATAAATTTCCCACCCCGCAGCTACGCTTTGCGCATCGAGCGTCAGGGCCGCCACYTGTTCAATTGGTACAATCTGCCCGGCGCTTTCGGTCAGGTCATCAGGATTCTGGAGCATAGCAAACACCACGGTTAACARCAGCACTGCCAATCCGGTCAGGAAGGCAATTCGTCTGGCCCAGATTTCCCGCATGTTGTCCTCCTAAACCATATCGAAAAGCTCAAAATGAACCTTGCCCATCGGCACCCGCATCGCGTGCAACCCGCGCTGCACCGCATTTGTCATCGGTTCGGGACCACACAGGAAATATGTGAGTTTCGCGGCGTCATCCGGCAATACCCGTTTCAGCATTTCCGGCGTGATAAAGCCTGTCTCGCCCTGCCAACCTTCCGGCGGCTGATCCAGCACATGGATCATACGCAAATCAAGGCGAGTTTTCAGGGTTTCCAGATCTTCGCGAAAGATCACCTCGTCCCACGTGTTGTTGCCGTAAAGAAACCACAGCGGCCGTTTGTCGCCACGATCCGCCAGAGTGCGCAACATGGCAAGCATCGGTGCGGCCCCCACGCCCCCCGCCACAAAGACAAACCCGGGGGCATGCCGATGCCGGTCAACGCTGAAGGTGCCATAGGGACCGTCCAGATACGCAACCGCACCAAGTTTGGTATCCTTGATTGTACTGGTAAAATTGCCAAGTTCTTTGATGGTGAATTCCAACCGGCCCGTCATCTCGGCGCTAGAGGAAAACGAAAACGGATGCTCTTTGACGTGCCAGGGGGATTGGCGCAGAGTCAGCCAGGCAAACTGGCCGGGCTTGAAGTGCATGCCCGCATGCCCCTGCGGTTTCAGCACCAGCGTCCAACTGTCGCCGCGCTCCTCGCGCAACTCGGTCACGTGATAGGGGCGTTTGTGCATCATCCATGGTTTGACCACCCGGATATAGACAATCAGCCACACCCAGATCAGTGTATACGCCATCCAGAACCACGACTTAGCRGGGGCGTTGATGTAATACCCGACGCCGACAATATGCGCCATCGCCAGCGTGACCGCGGCTACGGCCAKCGCAATATGTGCCATGCGCCATTCGTCATAGTGGATTCGCAGCTGTTTGCGCCATAGCGAGGTGATGATCAGCAGCGTGAACAGCCCCAGTGAAGTRCGCCCGGCGGTCAAATACCATTCGGCCTGCATCGGGTTCAGCACACCAAGTGCTGCTGGGTTTTTGATGTAAATAATCCCGTAATGCAGATAAACCAGCGTGAGTGCGATAACCGCCAGATAGCGATGAAAATAATAAATGATGTCGACCCCGAATGGGGCGGTTGCCCGTTTGAACCGGGCGGTCAAAAAAAACTGGATGCCCATCATCGACATCGCGGCAAACCCCAGCCCCATGGAGAAATCCCACCAGAACCCCGAGCCGGGCGGCACCTCACCTATTTTCAAGGCCAGCAATGGGGCCAGAACCACAGCCAGATATAGACCGATCCAGAATAGGGCTGATTTGACACTCTTCATCGAAGGCCTCTAGTTTGAAAGGGTTCTCTGGCTTTGCGCCGTCAGGGCAGGCTGAATCCTGACAAGCTCCATGATGTTATCAAGGTTAATGATGCCAGCAGTCTGATTATTGTCCATGATCGAAATCAACCGGTAATTGCAGYTTTGCAACCGCCCCATCACCGCGTCCAGCGGTTCATTGATATTGGCGCTCTGAATAGCCTGTTTCATCCMTCCACTCACCGGAGAATGCTCGCCTTGCGCTGTCAAGCCTTTCAACAAATCCGGTAGTGGGTCACTTTGAAATATGGCCCCATGCAGCTTTGATTTGCACCCGACACCAATCATCCCCATATTAGTAATATGACAGACAAACCCAAAAGACCCAGAGATGCCAACCAGCTTTCCAAGATGATTGTGGATGTGGCGACTGGCGAGGTTGACGACACCCCGCCTGAGAAGGCAGAGGGGCAGCGTAGGGGTGGTTTAAAGGGCGGGAAGGCGAGAGCGGCTAAACTGTCGCCGGAAGAACGTAGTGAGATTGCAAAGGTAGCAGCCATGGCGCGGTGGAAGAAAAGCCCTTAAGTAACTTCAACATCCGACAAGCCGATGGCAATCTTCATCTCTTCAATATCCTCTTCAAAATCCATAACAACCTGGATTTCTTCTTCGCTTGGGTGGGCATCGTTGTAGTGTTCAACCTTCATGACGAGGGAATAGCAGTTGCTCACTATTGAACGCCGCTCTTGTTGCACATTTTTTTCCATATGGAAGCGGGGAGCTTCATCAATATCCGCCCATTTCCACAATGTTTCACCGGTTTTTGCTTTTTGCCGGACAGGTATGTTTGCCCGGAATTCGCGCCCAGATTTGTCCGAGCGTTTTTCCTCGCGCAACGTCTGTGCCAAGTCGTTTGCTAAACTTGTGCTTAAATCTACGGGCCTTGGCGTCCAGAACCCATTCTCAATAGCCCAAGCCGCTACTGTCTGGAGGTCCACAGGGTCACTTGAGACTTGCTCACGATATTGCCCCCAAATACCGCGCAGATCATTCTTATATTTAGTCATTACGTTTCCTTTAACGTTTTGTGGGAACAAGATCGCCCCAACCATCCATCATCATTGATCTGGCCAATACTTCTCGCACCTTGACCAAGTGCCTTCTAAGAAAATCATATCGCCCCATACGACGCTGCAATTGCCCAACAACAAGCCCGGGATGAACATCCATCCTAATTGAAAAGGCAAGTACGTCGCGTTCTGAAAAAAACGGCTTTTTCCGAAGGTAAAATGATCTCATCTTTTTTTCAGGGACACAAAAATCTGCGGCCTCTTGATTTGCCACTCGTTCGTCTTCATTTACGGCCTTTTTGGGGTCACTGTCACCCAAATCGCAATCTACTATTGCATCTATTTTCCCATGCCCATGCAGCACATGAGCGCACTCATGGCGCAGCACAAACCAGAAATTATCTATCCTATCATAGCGCAGAGAAAGACCAATAACAGGGCAATCACCAGAAAGCCAAAAGCAAACGCCATCTATGGCACTTTTTGCGATACCTTCAACGACAACAAATCGAACACCCGCTCTTTCCAGTAGCAGCGGGACGTGCCGCACACCATCTGGTTCTGAACGAAGATTCTTAAACTCTTCGATGGCCTCTTCTAGCTTTAACTTGTCGAACGCTGGTGTGGTCATTTCAGATGCTATAGTTTTCACTCTGAACAGCCACGCTAATTGTTCCGGCGGAATATCGTCATAGCTAGTTTTCTTTGCCGAATAGTTCATATGAGGCACATCATTCAGCGTCGCTACTCCAAAAAACCTACATACTTGCTCTTCAAGAGTCCCGACACCATGCTCTGGGTCCACCCAGCCGCGTTTCACCATTTCCCGCAATGGGTATTGTGAGAGGATTTTTGATCTGGCTATTATAGAAGGGTCTGGATCAGCAGTGTTTTCCAAGTCCCATAGGGTCTGAGTATTGGCGATAGTGGCAGGATCGCAGCTTAATGCTTCCCCCAACGCCTTCGCCATGTTGAGGCTGATTGCGCGTTTATTGCTGATAATCTGGTTGATAGCCGCTGGTTTTGTTCCTAGCGCATATGCTAGATCACTTTGGGTCCAGCTTTTCGCCTCCATCATTTTTCGGATTAGGTCGCCCGGGGATGCCATGTCTGTTCCTGCCTGCTTATTTCTTTTTGTTCTACTTGATTGCACTGCGAGCGTCAAATACGTTATAACGTTTTCGTTAAAATGACCGATATGCTTGACTAATGCTTGTAAGGCATTTACATTGATGGCGTGAGAAAGCTAGACACCAAAACCCGCGCCCTGATCATCCGCCTTCTGGTGGAAGGTAACAGCATCCGTGCAACAGCGCGGATTGCTGACGTGTCCAAGAACACCGTCAACAAACTGCTGATCGACGCTGGCAAAGCATGTTCAAAATACCATGATAAGCACGTTCGCAACGTCAAAGCCTCTGTGATCCAATGCGATGAAATTTGGTCATTCACCTATGCCATGCAAAAGAACATCAAACTGGCGACGGACGCCCCCAACTTCGCAGGCGATACATGGACTTGGACTGCTATCGACAGCGACAGCAAACTGATTGTGTCCTATATGGTTGGTGGCCGGGACAGCGGATATGCGATTGAATTCATGGACGACCTACGCGCTCGCCTGTCAAACCGGGTGCAGCTGACCACAGATGGCCACAAAGCCTATCTGGAAGCCGTTGAGGGAGCCATTGGTGGCGATGTGGACTATGCGCAGCTTAACAAGATGTACGGCAACGCACCGGGTGGCAAATCCCACGAAAAGAAGTATTCCCCTGCCGAATGTACTGGCACCAAAAGGCGCACCGTTGAAGGTAATCCTGACAAGCGGCTTATTTCCACATCACACGTTGAACGCCAGAACCTGACAATGCGGATGCACATGCGCCGATTCACTCACCTGACAAATGGCTTTTCCAAGAAGGTTGAGAACCACGCCCACGCGGTAGCCCTACATTTCATGTACTACAATTTTGTGCGAGTTCACCAGACGTTGAAAGTCACTCCGGCAATGGAAGCTGGCCTGACTGAACGTCTTTGGGATATTAGGGACTTAGTTGCGCTGATTGATACAAACGAGGCTGCACCTAAGAAACGTGGCCCCTACAAGAAGCGAATTTCAAAGTGACCCACGACCACATTTTGCAATCATTTGACAAAAGTTTGCGACAGAACCTGGTAGTCTGGGTTGGCGCATTGGGCGCTGACCGGCGGGCATTTTTAAACTTTGTAATCACTGCAATAATTATCGCAATCAGYTGGGCGCCACAATTGCCGGTCCTCCTTGAACAAATGCAAAGTGTCTCAACGGATTTCTGGATCAGAACACCGGGACCGGGCCGGGTGATCCTGGCCTGGTTTGCAGTATTCGGCGACGCTGCCCATTCCAGGGATTTTCGCCCGGCCGAGCTGATACTGGCGGCCCTTCTTTTCGTGCTGGCGGGATTTGCCGTCCTTCAAATGCTCAGACGAAAAGCATATAGCCAATTCGCCACCATAATTGCGTTATTTGGCGGRGTGATCCTGATAATGCTGGCCATAACATATCTGGTACGCCCGATCTTGATACCGCGTGTCTTGTCACCTGCTACGGCCCCGTGGTTCGTACTGGTTGCAAGCGGTATATCGGGGCTTGGGCGTCGTTGGGGAAACACTGCATTACTTGCCATTCTTCTWTTGGCCACWTGGAAYCTKTCGATCYAYTACACTGAGGAAAATGACAACGAACCSTGGCCGGAAATCATTGCSACAATAACTGRTGACGCAACCCAGATACCCACAATTATTACAGTTCCAAACAGCCCCGGCGTCGCGCTGGATTACCACCTTACCCAATTAGGYAAGCAAGCCAATGTAGTATCGTTACCGGGTCCATTCCCAACCCATTCAGYGGACCGTTCATACCCRACCGGCTGGCCGGGTGTTCCGGCGGTCACGGCCGATAGCCTAAGCAGCGCCGATGCCGCAATTGCTGCCGCAGAGGGTGAAATCTGGTTACTGTTACGCGGCTATTGGATCTATGATCCCGACGCGCTGGTGCGCCCCTATTTTGATGCAAATTTTTGTTACCAACCGCTTTACCTGCCAGAGAACCGGTACTTTTTCTTATTGCGTCTGATACCTAAAACGGATCAGGAATCCGGCAACTGCCTGAGCTACGAGAATGACCCCTACTATCCCTGGATTCGCCCGGAAACAGGTCTGATCACGCTGGCCGAATAAACGCCCGGTACACCAACAGGTTTACGGCTTTTTCCAAGAGCCCCGGCGCAGGAACGCACTGATCCGGAATGTCGCACCAAATTCGTGACGGGTACGGGTGCGCAGAACCGGCGTGTTTTCGGAAACTGATGCGCGGCTTTCGCGAAACACGATGTATAGRCCGGACAATATAATGATGGCCGCACCCAGTAATGTCTGCGTCTCAATGCTTTCACCAAACAGCCAGTATCCGAAAATWGCCGCCCAAATAATCTGCGAATATTGCATCGGCGCGACAATCGCGGCCTCGGCGTTATTATAGGCCACAATMAGCAGCAACCCGGCAACAAAACCGAACAGGGATATGATACCAATCATGCCCAGATGCTCAATCGGCATAGGTTTGTAAACAAACGGCAGCGCAATCGCCATGACGATAAAGTTTGCAAGCATCGGATAAAGCAGCAGCACGACTGAGCGTTCCTCACGGCCAACCTTGCGTACAATAATTGACGCCAGAGCTATGCCAAAGGCCGCCGTAAGCGCCGCCAAATGGCCCAGGCTCAATTCTGTTGATCCAGGCCGCAGGACCACCATCACACCGATCAAACCAGTGATAACAGCCAACCACCGGCGCAAACGAACCTGTTCACCCAAAATCGGGATTGATAGGATAGTGATCAGCAAAGGTGTCGCGAAAATCACCGCATAGGTTTGCGCAAGTGGCAGAACTGAAAACGCATAGAATGCTGATGTTCCCGTAATCACCCCAGCAAATGTCCGAAGCGCGATCCACCATGGATGCACCGGACGCAAATGCCCCGATGTCGGGTCACGCATCAGCATCATGGTGATCAGCGGAAACGACAAAAGCGTGCTGAAAAATATGATCTGGAACGGCGAATACTGACCGCCAAGAAATTTGACGACTACATCGTGAACAGAAAATATGGCAAATGCTACAAGCGCGTTCAATATGCCTTTGAGGTTGGACATGGGTAGCTCTCAGATTTGGGTTTAATTACCCGTGACCCATTCCACCAAATCGGTCAACGAATTATTGCGCATTCCCGGCATTCCGCATTTGCAATGCTTCGGGTCAAAACCGCTGTGCAGGTTGCTTACAGGCTCGCGTCCAACGCCGCGATAACCGCATCGCCCATTTCAGATGTGCTTGCAGGGGTGCCATCCCCTGACTGCATCAGATCAGCTGTACGCACACCGTCCGCCAACACAGACTCMACCGCCCGCTCAAGCCGGTCTGCCTCGACYCCCTCATCAAACGARTASCGCAACGCCATCGCAAAGCTCAGGATACAGGCTGACGGGTTTGCTTTGCCCTGACCTGCTATGTCCGGGGCGGAACCATGTACCGGTTCATACATCGCCTTGGGCCGCCCGTTGGCCATTGGCAGCCCCAGACTGGCGGATGGCAACATGCCCAGTGATCCCGTCAGCATCGCCGSCRCANTCCGACAGSATRTCGCCAAACAGGTTATCTGTGACGATCACGTCAAACTGCTTGGGCGCGCGCACCAACTGCATTCCACCATTATCGGCATACATGTGGGTCAGCTCAACATCGGGGTATTCATTGTCACCCACCCACTGAACTTCTTCGCGCCACAGGATACCGCTTTCCATCACGTTGGCCTTTTCCATCGAGCACAGCCGATTGGACCGCTTGCGCGCCAGCTCAAACGCCGCCCGCGCCACGCGCCGGATTTCATTGGTGGTGTAGCGCTGCGTATTCACGCCAACCCGACCACCTTCGTTATCATCCGCAATGCCGCGAGGCTCGCCGAAATACACACCGCTGGTCAGTTCACGCACGATCATCAGGTCAAGCCCGGCAACAATTTCGCGTTTCAAAGATGAAAAGTCCGCCAGCGCATCAAAACACTGCGCCGGGCGCAGGTTGGCGAACAGGTCCATTTCCTTGCGCAGGCGTAGCAGGCCCCGCTCTGGCTTCACTGAAAAATCCAGATCGTCGTATTTGGGGCCGCCTACCGCGCCCAGCAGCACCGCATCAACCGATTGAGCCTTGGCCATAGTTTCATCCGTCAGCGGGGTGCCGTGGGCGTCATAAGCAACGCCACCCACCAGGTCTTCGGACACATTGAATTTCAACCCGCGCCTGTCGCCAAACCAGTCGATGATTTTTACAACCTCAACCATGACTTCGGCACCGATACCGTCGCCTGCAAGGATCAAAAGGGAAGGGTTGCTCATGGGAATTCCTTTGTGCGTTACAGCGTTGCCCCGACGTATCCGCCCGGCCCTACAGGGTCAAGCAGCCAAGGCCTTGGCTAGAAAGTCCCAAACGCGCCGTATCCGGGCGTTCGARCGCAACGCATCCGGTGCCGCCAGCCATACCGGCAGGGTTGGTAGATCGATGTCCGTCAGAATTCGTTCGACCAGCGGCTCGGCATCGCCAATGATTGTTTGGGCCGCGCCAATACCACACCCCGCCCGCACGAGATGCCAGAACGCAGCCTGATCATCGCACCGGACTGGGAAAAATTCMCSRTCMWYATCAATATCAACCGCTTTCATGGAACGGATGATCAGATCATTCCTGTCAAACCCCACGAAATCCAAATCCAATGCGCTTTCCATTGTCACCGGCCTGCCCACCCGTTCCAGATATTTTCGCGCCACATACAACCCGATTTCCTGATCCGCTATATGGCGGGTAATCACGTCCATTTGGGTTGGGCGATACATACGGATTGCAATGTCTGCCTCTCGGAATATCAGGTTTTCTGTGGTGTCGGATGGCACCAGCTCAATATCAATTTCTGGCACTTCAGTTCGTATTTGCGCAATGACCGGTGGCAGGATGAAATGGGAAAACACCACGCTGGCGGTGATCCTGACGGTGCCGCGCAATTCCTCGGACCGCCCCTGTGCCACCAGACGCAATCGCGCCGCAGACATCTGCATCTCTCGGGCATGGTCCAGAATTTCGAGTCCCGCCTGGGTTAGCGTCAAGCCACGCGGCGCCCGCTGGAACAACTCTACCCCCAAGGCTTCTTCGATAGATTTGATGTGGCGACCAATGGTCGGCTGGCTTTGCCCCATATTTCGAGCCGCCGACGATAGTGAGCCCGCCTCGGCAACCGCGCTGAAGGATTGAATTAGGGTCCAATCAAGGGATTCGGCGAACTTATCCATACAAATTTGAATAGCAGRTCAGTATTTTTAGTCAATTTCCATTCACTAATGAACTGATTATATTGCATCCTATCAACCAGCATAAGGAACCGAAAATGACAARCACCGTTCTAATTCTGGGTGCATCCGGTAAAATCGGTRCCCATGCCGCCACCGCTTTCAAAACCGCTGGCTGGCACGTCAAGATATATGATCGAAAGGCCGGAGACATKACWGCCGCCGCAAWAGGTGTYGATGTGATTGTCAACGGRTTGAACCCGCCAAATTACCACAACTGGACCAAACTGATACCTGAAATCACCGCGCAGGTTATTGACGCCGCAAAAGCATCGGGTGCCACAGTGATCATCCCCGGCAATGTCTATAACTTTGGGGAAAATYCCGGAACATGGGACGAAAACACGCCACAAGTTGCTACAACCCGCAAAGGCCAGACCCGGATTGAAATGGAAAAATCCTACCGGGACTCCGGGGTGCAGACCATCATCCTGCGGGCCGGTAATTTTATTGACCCGAACCACAATGGCGATGTCATGGATCTGGTATTCCTGCCCAAAATCGCCAATGGCAAGATCGTCAGCCCCGGAGTCCCGGATATGATGCAGGCCTATTGTTATTTGCCGGATTGGGCAAAAGCCGCCGTGATGTTAACCGAAAAGCGCGCCGAGCTGCACTGGTTTGAAGATGTACCCTTCCCCGGTCACGCCTTCACTACCAATGATCTGTGCGTCATGTTGCAGGACATCATGAAACGCCCGATCAAGCTGGTTAAATTTCCATGGTTTRTAATGACCCTGACTGCACCATTCTGGGAACTCGCACGCGAATTGAACGAAATGCGCTACCTGTGGAACACGTCACATCAACTGTCGGCCACRAAATTCAACCGCCTGTTGCCRGACTTYCARMCWACRCCTGTGCGGGAAGTCATAACGGCGGCGCTACCGGGCGACGTCTATCCAAACCAAACCGTGCCAGGACGTGTCGGGGTCTCGCTTGCGTAAAGCCGGAACGCGATTGTCGTCGGACGCGGGCCAGAACACGCCTGCGTCCAACACCTTCAGGTCACGGGACGGCARCACATAATCCACCCGCAGGTTCCCCGGCCCGTCTGTATCTTTCCAGTCGGCCGTATCCAGCGCCGGATTACTGCGATGTGTAAGGTTTACGCCCCCCTGATCRAGCGACGCCTCAACTGCGCCCACACTTTTGGGTTTAGGATCTTGCAGGCGGGTATCATGCAATAGGGCTGTTATCGCGCGCCGATYCCCSTCACCRTCCATAGGGTCCAGATTGGCGTCACCTATAATCACGAAGCGRGCAATAGGCGGCGACCAAGGCAGTTCMCCGTCRAGGTATCGCAGCCAGAACATTGTCTCATCACGATTGCGCATACCGTTTCGATCCTCTGGCCCGTCAAAGGCCGGGGTMGTCGCRTGATAGGCCARCAGRTGYAGYGGYGGYCCTTCTGGCAACAATATCGGCACATCCCAATGCGCCACCGATGACAGGCGCTGGATGTCCGCAKCTGCATCATCCGGCAGYYGGGCACCGGGTAAATCACGCCACAGAAATCCCGAAAAATTGCGYACCCTWTCCACATCTATCGGATAGCGCGAAAGTAYCGCCATRCCGCCATGTCCGGCAAAATCGCCATAACCCTGCGCRTCCCGMGCGTCGCCCAGCCAGCCGTTGCCGTCCAGATCAAGCCCAGTGGCSACCCCCGARTTCGGTGAAAYTGCAAACCGGTAAGGATARTCAGAACCCACCAGCTGCAAACTATCTGCAAACGCYGTAAGCGCSYTCAGACCAAGGTCATAATCAAACCGGGTAAGCAATAATATATCAGGGTCAACAGCGGCAATCACATCTCGCGCTGCCAATATCTGCGRMTCRTCRCCTTTCAGAATATCGCGCAGCAACAGCCCGGGGCCTTTGCGTTTCAAACCGGTGTGAAAGGTTGCGATACGGATGCTTTCGCCCGCCTGMGCAATTGAGCCRGCGAAAACCGCGAGCGCAATAATCAGGTAACGTAAACGCCACCYTCTTCGGCTTTGGCGTAGTTTTGTTTGCGTTTGGCGGCAATCATTTCTGCYACACGGCCCATGGCAATACCGCGCATAAACAGACTTGCCGGAAGAAATGCCCATGCCGATACGGTCCAGACCAGTGTTTGCGGGTTTTCAAGTGAAACCGACCCAAACAGGGATGAGGCCGATTTGACAACCGCGGGTGTTAAGAATGGCAGCAGAAACCCTAACGCAATGTTAAAGCGCGCATCCATTTCCAAACGCTGCACCACATCTTTACCAGCGGTCGGATCAAACGTCGGCAGGTTTACCCAGACGTTAAAACTGCCATTCGCTGTCGGCCAGCGCCATACCCGCAGGATAATCATGAAGATCGCCAGCGTAACCAGCGAAATCAGATACGCCATACCCGCAGTAATTCGCACCAATGCAATATGTTCTGGTGCGGTACCTTCCGGTAGCATCAACACCACCAGCCTGACCGGGCTGTATGGGAAATCAATGGCATAAGCGATCAAAGCACCAACGGCCTGAACAAACTGGGTAAGTGCTGTGGATTCAACCGTACCTCTGCTGATCAGAGACAACAGAAAAACTGTCGAAAACAGTGAAAAGAAACGAATGCGATTAAATGGTGGCGCATCGCGAAATTCAATAAGGCCGGGATAAGTGGAGGCATATTCAAAGATCGTCAGCGCTGCGCCAAAAATAGCAACCAGCGCCACGATCTGTTTTCCGTCCGGGCTAACACCGGGCAACAAAATAGAAGGTGTCGCAATCAGCAACACCACCAACATTGCGCGAATAATTGCGCCTGATACCCGCGAAATCACTGCCCGAACCCTTCAAAATGGCCAAGCGCAGTACAAAGCCACGCTCTTTTTCCGTTTTGATCCCGCCAATTGTGGCAGGTTGCCTTATTGTTGCCCACTTTTTGCCTTCTTTCGATTCTTCCAGCAAGGTTGGGTTAACGTTAATAGAAAGTTCACGGCTAAATTGTGGAGAAACTGGTGCGGCTTTGCATCATTTTCAACTTATGCGAGGGCAAGTGCTAAAGGCGAACACCATATATAGCGTATTGGGAAGGATCAGACCCAAGGCCGCTCAATACCAACTTTCGCCTCAAAGTCGTTAATGGATTCTGCTTTTTCCATGGTCAGGGAAATATCATCCAACCCATTCAGCATACAATGCTTCTTGAACGCATCTACTTCAAAGGAAAATACATCCCCTTCGGACGTGGTGATTTCCTGCGCTTCCAGATCAATTGATATCCGCGCATTTGCACCTTTCTCGGCTTCTTTCATCAATACCTGAACCTGATCTTCCGGCAAAGTTACCGGCAAAATGCCATTCTTGAAGCAGTTATTATGAAAAATGTCGGCAAAGCTGGTGGAAATGATGCAGCGAATGCCAAAATCCAGCAACGCCCAGGGCGCATGTTCGCGCGACGACCCACAGCCGAAATTTTCCCCGGCCACAAGAATTTCTGTTTCCCGATAGGCCGGCTTATTCAGGACAAAATCTGCAACCTCAGACCCGTCATCATTGTACCGCATCTCATCAAACAGGTTCACACCCAGTCCGGTACGCTTGATGGTTTTCAGAAACTGTTTTGGGATAATCATATCGGTGTCGATGTTCACAAGTGGCATCGGCGCAGCAACGCCGGTTATTTTTTCAAACTTATCCATGTGAAATCTCCTGATATTCCCTGATTGCGGTAATATGGTGAACAATTGTGCGCCGCAAGTGCTTGTGGTCTTGGCCAATCACCTCATTTGCTTCATTCTGACCCGACTAGGGTGGGCAGGAAGCGGTCTAAGAGTATGGTTGAGGCTTTATTGTTCGATGGCGTCAGTTTCGACGCGCTGACACAGTGTACCTTCGATCGCTGGCAACCCAAGATTGGCGACCCAAACATTATGGGCTGGGTTACGGTTGTTTGTTAYTTGCTCACGTTCCTTCTTTGCGCCGCGGTTTTTCGAAAAACCAACCGCACCAGAAAAGCCCAACGCGCCTTTTGGTTGCTGTTATCCGTATTGATGCTGTTTCTTGCGGTAAACAAACAGCTTGATCTGCAATCTTTCGCAACTGCGGGCGCGCGCTGTGTGGCGAAAATCCAGGGTTGGTACGAGAACCGCGCAGGATTTCAGTACAAGGTCGTCCTCGGGATGGGAATCGCGGCACTGACTGTCGGGTTATTCTTTCTTTGGACCTTGCGCCGTGAYCTGCGTCGCAACCTGATCGCGCTGATCGGGCTAACAGTGGTATTTGGTTTTGTTCTGATCCGCGCGGTTGGCTGGCATGATTTTGATGCCATCATCAACATTCGATTTGGCGTMGTTCGGATGAACTGGATACTGGAGCTGTCAGGCCTGCTCCTGATTTCCCTGAATGCCGTACTTTTGCTGGGTTCAAAACGCATTGGCAGACCCCGACGCAAAAGGCGGCGGAACTGGGACACAGACCCCGACATCTACAGCCGTTAGACTACAGCAGATCCCGAATATCTGTCAGGTGGCCTGTCAGCGCAGCAGCAGCCGCCATCTGTGGGGATACCAGATGGGTGCGCCCGCCCTTGCCCTGACGRCCCTCRAAATTRCGRTTRCTGGTSGCSGCACAGCGTTCRCCCGGTGCCAGYTGATCCGGRTTCATCGCCAGACACATCGAACACCCGGCCAGCCGCCATTCAAACCCGGCGTCCAGAAATATCTGTGCCAGACCCTCTTTCTCGGCTTGTGCCCGTACCARACCGGAACCCGGCACAATCATTGCGCGCATACCGTCCTTGATCTTTTTGCCCTTAACAATCTCGGCCACGGCACGGAAATCTTCGATCCGGCCATTGGTGCAGGAACCGATGAAAACAGTGTCTATTGCGACATCCGTCAACTTGGTCCCGGGCGTCAGGCCCATATAATCCAAAGCGCGTTTTACGGCCTCTACCTTGCCGCCTTCAAAATCGTCGGGGCTGGGAACAACTGCCGTAATCGGCAGCACATCTTCAGGCGATGTTCCCCAGGTAACAACTGGCGCTATGTCTTCACCCTTGATCGTCAACACTTTATCAAAATGTGCATCTTCATCAGTATAAAGCGTCTTCCACCATGCCAGCGCCTTGTCCCAATCAGCACCYKTYGGSGCATGGGGGCGYCCCTTGACGTATTCATAGGTTTTTTCATCCGGCGCAATCAGCCCGGCGCGCGCGCCACCTTCGATTGCCATGTTGCAAACCGTCATCCGGCCTTCCATCGACARATCGCGAATCGCCGAGCCACAATATTCAATCACATAACCCGTACCACCGGCCGTCCCGGTTTCGCCAATCACCGACATTGTGATATCCTTGGCCGTCACACCGGGGCGYAGGTGGCCGGTAATTTCCACCTTCATATTTAGCGATTTTTTCTGAATTAGGGTCTGTGTTGCCAAAACATGTTCAACCTCTGACGTGCCAATCCCGTGGGCCAGTGCGCCAAAYGCVCCATGGGTCGCGGTGTGGCTGTCGCCGCACACAACAGTCATCCCCGGCAGGGTCCAGCCCTGTTCGGGTCCGACAATATGCACGATCCCCTGACGCACATCATCCACCGGATAATAATGTATACCAAAATCGCGGGCATTCTTATCGAGCGCCTCAACCTGAATACGGCTCTCTTCGTTTTCAATCCCTTTGGCCCGGTCCAGCGTGGTCGGCACATTGTGATCCGGCACAGCGATAGTTTTATCGGGCGCATGGACTTCGCGTCCCGCCATACGCAACCCCTCAAACGCCTGCGGGCTGGTCACTTCGTGAACAAGATGGCGGTCAATATATAGCAAACAGGTGCCATCGTCGGCTTCGTCGGCGATATGGGCGTCCCAGATTTTATCATAGAGCGTTGTTGCGGCAGTCATCGGAATTCTCTTTCAAACAATTGTGTATTTCTTGGGCGGAAATAAGGGCTGCTTACAGCCCTGCCTGCACTGCTTTAGACGCCCCAAAGAACCGCCAGGGCAAGCGCGCTCGATCATCCATATCAAATACCGGTTCCATATGGCCCCAGATACCGTGACTGCCGCGTCCTCGCAAGGGGTCGCTTATAGCCCTCGCTCCGGATTGGTTTAAATCAACACTGTTCGCACTTTGGATGTCACTTGTGTTTCCCAAGTGCACTATGCAATTCTTACTGCAAAAGGGCGATTATGGAATCCGAAATCCAGTCAGTGCTAGAACAGTCTGTGTCCCTGTGGGACAGCATTATGGCGCGTCTAAGCTCTGTTTTTCTGTTCCGTGGCCAGATTCAGATCGCCATTCTGATCGGTTGCCTAATCTTAGCCTTTCTGTTGCGTCATTGGCTCGCCCCCAAATTCCACGACTGGATGCGCACCCGTGAAGGTTGGCCGAAATGGCGATTGCGTTTTCTGGTTATTGTCCACAAACGCTTGCAACTGCTTTTTTTCGTCGCGCTGGCATGGACCGCCAACACTGTAATGGCTCAGCTTTATATCTTTCCTTCATGGCGRAACATATTGGTGCTGGTCGCGACTATTGCCACWGCATKGTTACTGGTCAGCCTRGCCGCCCGCCTGATCCACAACMAACTGTTGCGGCGCATCGTGACATGGGGCCTTTGGATATACGTCACGATATTTTATCTCGGCCTGCGCGAACCTTTTTCAGATTTCCTTGACGGGCTTGCCATAGAATTTGGCGATATCCGTTTGTCAGCGCTCGCCATCATAAAGGCGCTTGTTGTCACCGGAATTCTTTTTGCAGTAGCSCGYTTAGGGGCRACCACAACAGCCAACAGGATTCAGGAAAGCAAAGACATTTCACCCTCGATGCAGGTGCTGATGATCAAGGCYCTGCAAATTGTGCTGTACGGTGCTGCGTTTTTCATTGGGCTGAAAGCGGTTGGGTTTGATCTGACCGGACTGGCAGTATTATCGGGTGCCATCGGTATCGGCCTCGGCTTTGGCCTGCAAAAAGTMGTGTCTAATCTGGTGTCWGGTGTAATTATTCTGCTGGATAAATCCATTAAACCCGGTGATGTGATTTCCCTTGGCGAAACCTTTGGCTGGATTAACACCCTTGGTGCTCGCTACGTGTCGGTCGTCACCCGCGATGGCCGTGAATTCCTGATCCCCAACGAAGACCTGATCACCAGTCAGGTTGTCAACTGGTCCCATTCCAACGATTTTGTACGTCTGGATATTCCCTTTGGCACCGCTTACGGCGACGACCCACATGACGTMCGCCGACTGGCAATCAAAGCTGCTGCYTCRGTTGACCGGGTACTTTCGCACAARTCRCCCGTCTGCCATATCGTTGGATTTGGCGACAATTCAGTTGATTATTTGCTACGGTTCTGGATCRAAGAYCCAACCGGCGGRCTGACMAATATCCGCGGYAAYGTSTAYYTGGCGCTTTGGGATATTTTCAAAGAAAACAACATTTCAATCCCATTCCCGCAGCGCGAAGTAACTGTGCTCAAAGACAGCCGAATGGAAATCCGATCTTCCAAATGATTTTCCACTCYACAAACATTGAGATTTGCAGGCCGCGATGYTACCTGCATTCAAACGCCCAGCGCCGGGGCATTGGCGGCGCTCAGTAAAGGAGGACAATGTCCTGTCTCAGATCAATATCGAGGTCACTAATACGACCGCTCCGGCAACTCTTATGACCGGGGTCTCAAAGAAAAAAGCTGACAGTAAACTGCTGGATTTCATCCTTGATGAACTTGCTCAGGAAAAGGCCGAAGACATCGTCACCATTGGTCTGAAAGGCAAATCAGAGATTGCCGACGCAATGGTAGTTTGCTCAGGTCGTTCAACCCGTCAGGTATCCTCAATCGCTGAAAAACTGTCGGATCGGCTCAAACAGGAAATGGGTGTGCTGTGCAAGCTAGAGGGCAAAGCCCAGGGCGATTGGGTTCTGATCGACGCTGGCGACGTAATCATCCATGTCTTTCGCCCCGAAGTGCGCGAGTTTTATCAGCTTGAAAAGCTGTGGATGGACCCCGCTCGGACAACATCAAAACCATGATGCAGGTCAACATCTGCGCTGTTGGCCGTCTTCGGGCCGGGCCAGAGAAAGCATTGGTTGATGACTATTTGGCACGGTTTGATCGCACCGGTCGCGGACTGGGGCTGGGGCCTGCCAAAGTAATCGAAGTAGAAGACAAACGCGGTAGCTCGATGGCGGCCGAGGCYGAATTGCTTGAACAATCCGTGCCGAAAGGATCAATTATCTGTGTGATGGATGAGCGGGGCAAAGTAATGACTTCGCCTGAATTTACACAGTTCCTTGCTGACTGGCGCGATCAGGGTCAAAGTGCTGTGTCTTTCATTATCGGTGGCGCTGACGGTATCGAACCAAAACTTCAAAGCCGCGCCGATGCCCGCATATCGTTCGGTCGAATGGTCTGGCCGCATATGCTGGCCCGGGTCATGCTTAGTGAACAACTCTACCGCGCTGCCAGTATTCTGGCGAACAAACCCTACCACCGATCTTAATCGAACCAACAGGCACGTCAGATGAGCACACCAAAACCCGTTGTTCTTTGCATCATGGATGGTTGGGGGGTGCGTGCAGATACCACTGCCAATGCCCCTGCCCTGGCCAACACCCCTACTTTTGATCACCTGATCGCCACCTGCCCTAACGCCACCCTTGTCACCCATGGGCCGGATGTAGGGTTGCCAAAGGGGCAAATGGGGAATTCTGAAGTTGGCCACACAAACATTGGCGCCGGAAGAATTGTGGCGATGGATTTGGGCCAGATTGATCTTGCTATCGAAGATGGTTCGTTTTTTCGTAACGCTGCTCTGCTGGAATTCAWATCCAACCTTAAGGGTTCCGGCAGCACTGCGCATCTTTTGGGTGTTATGTCCGACGGTGGCGTTCATGGTCACATTACGCATATGCAGGCCGCCATTAATGCGCTGACCGATGCAGGTATCCCCGTTGCTATACACGTAATAACCGACGGCCGTGATGTTGCCCCTAAATCCGCGCTGAAATATATGGATGTGCTGGGCGACACCCTGATCCCGGGAATGGCATGGATYGCMACSCTCAGCGGGCGATAYTAYGCRYTGGACCGGGATCACAGATGGGAACGTGTCAAAACCGCTTTTGAYGCAATKGTSCAYGGTRTYGGCCCMAMWRGKYCYGACCCGAYMARSRYSRTCAANNAAGCNCNTATKCMRMTGACAYMACWGAYGAATTCATCCCCGCCACGGTGATCGGTGAATATAATGGAATCCGCGATGGCGACGGGTTATTCTGCCTGAATTTCCGTGCAGACAGGGCGCGCGAAATACTGGCAGCCATTGGTGACCCGGAATTTGACGCCTTTGACACCGGCAAGCGGCCAAAACTGGCAGCAATGCTTGGCATGGCGGACTATTCAAAATCCCACAACGCTTACATGACAACTTGTTACCCCAAACCAGTTATCAAAAATACCCTTGGCCACTGGGTTGCSGAACATGGGTTRAAACAGTTTCGCATCGCCGAAACCGAAAAATATCCGCATGTCACATTCTTCCTGAATGGTGGCGTCGAACCCCCGGAATCCGGCGAAGACCGGTACATGCCGCARAGTCCCAAGGTAGCGACCTATGACCTGCAACCAGAAATGTCCGCGGCTGAGGTTACGCAGCATTTGGTTGGCGCGATCAGCGACGGCTATGATTTGATCATCGTTAACTACGCAAACCCGGATATGGTTGGGCATACCGGTGATCTGGCAGCAGCAATTAGGGCCTGTGAAACGGTGGAYAAGGGTCTATCACAGGTGATATCCGCCCTAAAAAGCGCTGGCGGTGCTATGATTGTAACTGCCGACCACGGCAATTGTGAAACGATGATTGACCCGGAAACCGGTGGACCACACACATCCCACACCACCAATCCCGTGCCAGTGGTTGTTTTTGGTGCAACCAATGGTACAACCCTTAGCAACGGCAGACTGGCAGACCTTGCTCCGACATTGCTTGACCTGATGAACATTGAAAAACCACCCGAAATGACCGGCGTTAGCCTGTTGAACCGATGAACCGGATATTCGCCCCCATATTGTTCTTTTTATTGGCAGCATTTCCGGTTCATGCTGAAAGCAATCCTGCATATTTGGCCCGCCAGGCGATGGAAAAGCTCGACACTGCACATTTAGCTCTGAATGAAGCAGAGCGCGCCGGGGACCGGGTCGCTGCCCTTAGCCAAACAATCCGGGCATTTGAAGACGGGCTGGATGCACTACGCGAAGGTCTGCGCCGCGCTGCTCTGCGAGAAGCTGCAATTAAGCGTGAATTCGATGCTGAAAGTGAACAAGTATCCCGGTTTCTCGGGGTCTTACTGAGCATTCAATCTTCTTCAGGCCCACTGGCATTATTACATCCTTCCGGCCCCCTTGGAACTGCGCGTTCTGGCATGATTGTATCTGAAATAACCCCCGCAATTCAGGCTGAAGCCGAATTGTTAAAGGGCAAACTGGAAGAGGTGGCCCTGCTGCGTGCTTTACAGGAAAGTGCTGCGGATACCCTGCAAAAGGGTCTTGTTGGGGTGCAGCAGGCCCGCACYGAGCTTAGCCAGGCGATCTCTAACCGGACCGACCTACCGCAGCGGTTTCTGTCAGACCCTGTGCAATTACAAAGCCTGATCGACAGTGCGGAAACACTGGAGGGATTTGCCAGCGGCCTTGCGGGTATCGACACTGGTGATATCGTCGCCGATCCCGTCCGTGATTTTAGGGCCGCCCGTGGTATGTTACCTTTGCCAGTGTCTGGTACGCTATTGCGAAAGTTCAATGAGCCCGACGCCGCCGGTGTAAAACGACCCGGTTTGTTGCTGGCCACACGCCCACAATCTTTGGTTAGCGCACCCTGGCCCGCAACCCTGCGATATCGTGGCCCATTGTTAGACTACGGAAATGTGATGATACTTGAGCCCGATGCCGGGGTATTACTGGTATTGGCAGGACTTGATCAGGTATTTGGTGAAGTAGGACAGGTGCTTCCACCGGGCGCGCCACTTGGCATGATGGGGGGCGCAAACCCCGATCCGGACCGATTTTTTCAGAACGCCGTTAACGGAGCGGGTTCCGAACAGACAGAAACGCTCTATATAGAGCTAAGATTGGGCGGAGAGCCCGTGGACCCCGCTAGTTGGTTCGCCCAGACAAAGGAATAGGACACGATGAAGAAGTTTGTGATGGCCGCAATAGGCGGAACGCTGGCAGGGGCTATCCTGACCACTCAGGTTGCAGGGCCACTGTTGGCGCAGGATAGCGCTCGCAATACTTCAGTATACGAACAGCTGGACCTGTTTGGTGACATCTTTGAACGTATCCGTTCACAATATGTGGAAGAAGTGGACGAAGCCGATCTGATCGAAGCTGCCATCAATGGTATGTTGACTTCGCTTGATCCGCATTCCAGCTACCTTTCCCCCGAGGAYGCCGTACAAATGCGTGAGGATACACGCGGTGAGTTTGGCGGGCTAGGTATCGAAGTTACCCAGGAAGAAGGCTTTGTGAARGTTGTCACCCCCATGGAYGGCACCCCAGCCTTCAATGCTGGTATCGAATCTGGCGATTTTATCACCCATGTGAACAGCGATTCCCTGTTGGGTCTGACTTTGAGCGAAGCTGTGGATCAGATGAAGGGCCCTGTTGGRTCAGAAATTATCCTGACCATCGTGCGTGAAGGAGCCGATGAGCCATTTGATGTTTCGATTGTCCGCGACATCATCAAATTAACGGCTGTTCGTGTCCGGGCCGAAGGAAATAGCGTTGTTATGCGCATCGCCACATTCAACGACCAGACCTACGCCAACCTTGCAGACGGGCTGGCGGAAACCGTTGAGGAACTGGGCGGTATCGAAAACGTAGATGGTTTCGTGGTTGACCTGCGCAACAACCCGGGCGGGTTGCTTAATCAGGCCATCAAGGTATCCGATGCGTTTTTGGATGCGGGTGAAATTGTTTCAACACGCGGTCGTGACCCACAGGATGGCGACCGCTACAACGCTTCTGAGGGCGATTTGGCTGAAGGTTTACCGATAGTGGTTTTAATAAACGGCGGGTCCGCTTCGGCGTCTGAAATTGTGGCAGGCGCGTTGAAAGATCATCGTCGTGCAATAATYGTCGGCACAAAGAGCTTTGGTAAAGGTTCCGTTCAGACTGTTATGCCGCTTCGTTCGGACGGCGCGATGCGCCTGACCACAGCGCGTTATTACACACCTTCCGGCCGCTCTATTCAGGCGCTTGGGGTTTCGCCTGATATCATTGTGCAACAACCCCCTCGCAAACTTCCGTCAGAAGAAGATGCAGACGAACCACGCCGCCAACGTACCGAAGCAGACCTGCGGGGAAGTCTGAATAATGACAGTTTGACCGAGGACGAGATCAATCAAATCGAAGCCGATCGTGCTGCGGCTGAAGAGGCATCGAAACTGCGTGAAGACGATTTCCAACTGGCCTACGCGATTGATATCCTGAAAGGGTTATCCGCGATCAGTGCGCGCGACTAAGGATATGGGGCCGGGTTAATACCGGTCCCACCCACCATGACCCCCGAACAAATTTCTGCCCTGCCTTACCGGCCAAATGTTGGCGTTATGCTAATCAACGGGGCAGGCCGTGTATTCGTTGCACAGCGTATTGATAACAAATTCGATGCCTGGCAAATGCCGCAAGGTGGGATTGATGCAGGGGAAGAACCGCGCGACGCAGCCCTGCGTGAACTACAGGAAGAAACCGGCGTTCCACCTGAATTGGTTAAAATCGAAACCGAAACCAAAGGGTGGATTACCTATGACCTGCCCCACGATCTGGTGCCTAAAATTTGGAAAGGCCGATGGCGCGGTCAGAAACAACGCTGGTATCTGATGCGATTTCTGGGGGATGATGGTCAGATCGATATTGAAACGGATCACCCGGAATTTTCCAGATGGAAATGGCTGGACCACCGGGAGTTAGTGGRCTGTATCGTGCCATTTAAGCGCGAAGTTTATGCGAGCGTAGTGGCGGAATTTTCTGAGCAGTTAGGCTGAGTTAATTGCAAGCACATCCACGCCTCGTAGCTCGGATTTCCCGTCTTGTCAGTTTTACATTGTAATATTCAAATGTTACTATATATAAACCCAATTGAAATCACCTTGATATCGAGGGCCGTAAAATGAATGCACAACGCTTAACGACTACAATCGCCGGATTGTTCATCCTTGTCAGCCTCGCGCTGGCCCATTTCCAGGGCCAGGTCGATCTTAGCAAAATCAGCTGGTTGTGGTTCACTGTTTTTGTTGGCGCCAACCTGTTTCAGTCCGGGTTGACCAGATTTTGCCTGATGACAAATATCCTGATCAAGCTGGGCGTCAAACGCGCCACTTAAGCAAATACTATGGCTTCTTAGTCAGTCTTGATACTGGCTTAGGACTTCAGGCTCTGGCAGCAGATCCGACATTGGGATCGATATCGATCCCTGCTGCACAATCCGACAGTGCTTACGCTTTAGCGCGCGCGGATGTTCAACCCCGCATGAATGGGCGATCAGGTTGGTACCGTATTTTATTTTGCCAACAAAGTTCTTTACCCGTACCGACTTAATCGCCGGATCAAGCCCGTTTTGCAGGCTCGGCTTATGGGTAGTAATCCCGGTTGGACAGGTATTCTTGTTACATTTCAATGCCTGAATGCAGCCAATTGCAAACATGAATCCCCGGGCGGATGTGACAAAATCTGTACCTGCACAATAGGCCCACGCTACCTCTGCCGGGGTGATCAGTTTACCTGAGGTGATGACTTTAATGCGGCTCCGCAGCCCGTATTTAGTCAGGACATCCACCACCAGCGGGAGAGATTCTTTAATCGTCAATCCAACACTATCCATCAGCGGCATGGGCGCGGCACCGGTTCCGCCATCGCCACTATCGATAGTGATAAAATCGGGCGCGCATTCAATCCCGCGGGCATGAATTTCTTCGCACATACCATCCAGCCAACCATAACCGCCAATCACCGCCTTGAAGCCAACCGGCAATCCGGTGACATCCCGTACATGGGTGATGAAATCCAACAACTCGGCTGCGCTGTTAATTTCCGGATGCCGGTTGGGTGAGATCGACGCTTTGCCCGCTTCAATCCCGCGAATCCCGGCAATTTCAGGTGTGACTTTAGCTGCGGGCAAAATGCCGCCTTTGCCAGGCTTCGCCCCCTGGCTCATTTTGATTTCGATCATTTTAACCTGATCATGGGCGGCCACTTCACGTAGYTTATCATCATCCAAACCACCGCTTGCATTGCGTACACCGTATTTGGCCGTACCCATCTGGAATACGATGTCGCAYCCACCCTCCAGRTGAAACGGTGACAACCCGCCTTCACCAGTGTTCATCCAGCACCCCGCCATTTTGGCGCCGGCTGAAAGGGCCTGCACAGCTGGTTTGGAAATCGCACCAAAGCTCATGCCAGAAATGTTGAATATTGACTTGGTGGTATACGGCTCTCGGGCAAAGGGCCCCATTGTTACCGTCGGCGTTTCCTTTGCTTCTTCTTCCAGCATTGGGAAAGGGCAATTTACAAAAATCGGGGTGCCCGGCTGGCTCAGAACCTTACTGGAACCAAATGCGATTGTATTGTCATCCCCCTGGGAAGACTTTTCGACCCAGTCACGYTCCGCCCGATTAAACGGCATCTCTTCACGATCCATCGCAAAAAARTACTGTCGAAAGAATTCGCCCAAAGCGCTGAACAGATACCGAAACCGCCCTAATACCGGATAGTTGTGACGAACCGCGTCTTTGCTTTGGCGCACATCTATTACAAAGAAAGCGCCAATAGTGACGATTACCACGCCGATGGCCAGAACCAGCAGGACCGACAGCACGTTCAATACCGGGTAGATTACAGAGGCTATAAAATCCATGAAGAATCCTGAAAACAAGTGAATACAAAAAGACCCTGCCCGAATTATTTCATGTCGGACAGGGCCTTTTATTTAGTTAGGTCTTGATCAGGCCTCTACGGTTGACCCGCCACCGGCGATTGCGCCCAGCAAGCCACCATAAACCAAGTGGCCAAWCAGTGAYGCCAYYACRGCCATCATGCCRCCGATATTCGCCATCAAAARGCCAGCACCCGCCATTGGCATGACTATGGCAACGGCCATAACCCACAGGATCACACCGAAAATAAGCCCGCGTACAAGCGGCGAACCTGGCAGGAAGCCATAAACGACAAACGCGTAGGCCAGAGGAAATACAACAACCCCCATCATAATATGGGCGATCCAACCCATGGTCAGCCCGCCGACCATACCCCCTAGCATGGCGGCAATGTCCATCGGCATCCCGGTCATCATTGGTGCTACAAATAGCGCCATCATTGTCATTAGGATTGTTCCGGCAATACCGCCGTAAACTGCTTTTGTTAATTCTGGTTTCACGGTCTCTCTCCAACAAATTAGTGTTTGTGTACTAATAAAGGTGCGTATCGCGCTGTAGGAAAACAATAAAACCGCTGCAAAACGCGCGCGTGTGTGAGAATGCCGTGATCTGGCGTGATCACTAAACTTTCGNGATWTTTCAATARAYCCTTAAAAANTATGCACCCRAGGTGCRCTATCRCGGGAAAATTAATTGAAATGATCGCCGAAGAACCTCCATTTTATTTGGAACTTTTGTTTCATTGCACTGGAAAACGGTGCAATTCACCCATTATTTTACGATCGGACGGCAAAAATTTACTTGTTACAGGGCTTTGTGCATGAACACTGAAAACGATATCGAACAAAGCGCAAATGTATTGAAGCACAAGTTAASCCGATTTCTTGATCGGGCGGCCCATGACATTTTCGATCTGGTATGCTGGATCACTATCGTTGGCGTCACTCGTTTTCTGTGGGTTGATACCGGTMAATTTGTGTTTGCCCTGCTTTACTGGATTCTTGCCGCCACCCTGTTTGGCTACCTTGCTGCACAGTTTMTGTTACGCAACCGTTCAAGAATTTCCATGGTCGGATACCCGTCTGCAACCAATCCTGAAAACCTTTGCCAACCGCGCAGGGCTGCGAAGGTGTTTGGTCCAATAATCCCRTCCGCCCCTTTAGTATCATAGCCGGCCAGATTTAACCGTTCCTGCAATTCGCTTCGTTCTTCGCGGCTCAGTTGTTTGTCGCCCCGGGGCCAGAAGGTCGTGAATGCCAGGCCACCCATGATCCGATCCGCCAGATGACCAACCGCCAGCCCATAAGGGATCGCACCATTGTATCTCAGCAAGGTCTGAAAGTTTTCAAACACCATGAACGCCGGGCCATATKCYSCCRSMKRWWRCWSAMYKGWWKYCGGRSYTTGGTTRKGAAAWTCACAATCAACRACTGGGGAAATGCCAAGTTCAGCCCACTCTGAAATTTCTTTTGTAGTGTCAGTTCCACATTGCTCAAAGTCAAACTGGTTAACTTTATCTAACGAAACCTCAACGCCCCAAGGTTGCCCCCACTCCCAGCCTRAACCAGCCAAGTATGCGGCCGTCGATGCCAGCGCATCCCAGGGATCCTTGCCCCAAATGTCACACCGTCCATCACCGTTAAAATCTACCGCAAATTGCAGGTAGCTTGATGGCATGAACTGCGTATGACCCATGGCACCGGCCCATGATCCAGGCATTTGGGTGGCGCGAATATCGCCCCTCTGAATGATTTGCAAAGCCGCGATTAGCTGATCTTCGAACAGACCCTTGCGACGCCCATCAAAGGCCAGAGTTGCCAGGGCTTCTATCACGCGGAATTCGCCGCGTACCTTTCCGTAGGCGCTTTCGAGACCCCAGATTGCGGCGATTATTTCGCGCTCGACACCAAACGTATTTTCTATTTTTTCCCAGGAGCTCCGGTTTTCTAGCAACTTAATGCGGCCGCTCTGAACACGGGCTTCCGACACCGCCCGGTCTAAATATCCCCAAAT
This sequence comes from Marinosulfonomonas sp., assembly GCA_002732955.1. Lineage (GTDB taxonomy): Bacteria > Pseudomonadota > Alphaproteobacteria > Rhodobacterales > Rhodobacteraceae > NVTR01. Next base: position 9,422 of record NVTR01000016.1, on the reverse strand, counting down.
AGATTGTACCGTTTCGGGTTGATCTTGGTCGTGCGCAAGCACGGATTTGTTAAAGTGAACATTCTTAAACGAGCTGTCAAAGGTGAAAGACGAAATTCCCCGACGCAATGCCTTTGTACGGAAACAACCCAACCATCTGACAAAACCGTCCATACGCTAGTTCCGCTTTCGCGATACCTTGCGTTTAATCTTCGCTGACCTTTTTGCAGATCGGTTCGGGCGACGTTGTGAGGGTTTTCCCCGTCCGCGGCTGCGCCCCTTTGGCAGGGCTTTGCCTTCGACTGTTAACAGCTCCAAAAGCAGGCCGCCGGTGATCGGCGTTGCCTCAGCCAGACGCACAGTAACGCGCTGACCAAGTGAGATGGAAAAACCCGTGTCTGATCCGACAAGAGTCTGCGCATCCGCGTTATGTTCGAAATATTCACGCCCTAACGTGCGCACCGGGATCAATCCGTCGGCGCCGGTTTCGTCCAGCTTCACAAAGGCCCCAAACCGGGCGACACCGCTGATGCGTCCGGTAAATTCACTGTCGACTCGTTCGCTTAGGAAAGCGGCCAGATACCGATCATTGGTGTCACGCTCTGCCATCATTGAACGGCGTTCGGTTTCGGATATGTGCAGCGCCGTTTCATCAAGCTGCGCAACCTCATTCGGCTGCAACCCATCCTTCCCCCAGCCATGTCCGGCTATCAGTGCGCGATGCACAATCAGATCGGCGTAGCGCCGTATAGGGGATGTGAAGTGGGCGTAGGATTTCAGCGCCAGACCAAAATGGCCAAAGTTTTCGGCATTGTAGTAAGCCCGAGCCATTGAACGAAGGGTGGATATGTTAATCAGTTCATCAAATTCTGTACCTTCAGCCTGCCCGAGCAGTGAGTTGAGGTGTCGGGTTTGCAGAACCTGACCCTTTGCCAGCGTAAACCCCGAGGCCTGAGCGACCTCTCGCAAAGCATCCAGTTTTTCGGGGGAAGGTTCTTCATGGACGCGAAACAGCARTGGCTGGCGGCGGGCAATCAATTCCTCGGCAGCKGCGACRTTGGCCAAAACCATGAATTCTTCAATCATCCGATGCGCATCCAGTCGATCCTGAATGGCGACAGATGTAACAATACCATCTTCGGACAGCTCAATCTTGCGTTCCGGCAGATCCAGATCGAGYGGCTGTCGGGTGGTGCGMGSYWKTACCGCTGCTTCATATGCCGCATAGAGCGGATTGATGACATTCCCCATCAACGGYTTGGTTTTTTTGTTCGGATTTCCATCATGGGCCGCCTGAACCTCAATATAGTTCAGACTTGCRACAGATTTCATAAAAGCACGGGCAAAGCGGTGGCTGATCTTTTGCCCTTCTGAGTTCAAAACCATGCGCACCGCAATACAGGCACGCTCTACCCCTTCGTGCAGGGAACACAGATCACCTGACAGACGGTCGGGCAACATCGGCACCACTCGGTCTGGAAAGTAAGTGGAGTTACCGCGATTTCGGGCTTCGCGATCCAGCGCCGAACCGGGTTGAACCGCAGCTGCCACATCAGCAATGGCCACCCAGACCACATGACCGCCCTTGTTTTTAGGATCGTCGTCAGCATGGGCCAATACAGCATCATCGTGATCACGCGCATCAGCCGGGTCAATCGTGACCAGTGGCATGTTGCGCAGGTCTTCGCGCTTGCCCAAGGCTGCCGGTTTTAAACGATCAGCCTCGGCCATCACATCGTCGGGGAAATGATCGGGGATACCGTGTTGATGAATAGCGATCAGCGACACGGCCTTTGCCGCACTCGGATCACCCAAACGGTTTACGATCCGCGCTGACGGCAGACCCATGCGATTTTTCGGGCCGGCCTGTTCGGCCTCAACCAGTTCGCCGTCTTTAGCACCGTGTACATCACTTGCAGCAACTCGCCATTCTTTGTCAGCGCCGCGTTCAACGGGCACAATCCGCCCACCTTCCGAGCCTGCACGAAAAACGCCAAGCACCCGTATCGGGTTGGTGCCGATACGCCGGATCAGGCGTCCTTCATACTGATGGTCTTCGTCTTTTACTTCGCTCAGACGGGCAAGTATTCGATCCCCTTGTCCAAGGGCAGGATCAGAGCCACGGAGGGTCAGCAAGATACGAGGTTTATCGCCGCTGCCTTGCCACTCCATTGGCAATGCAAACAAGTCGCCGTCACTATCGGGTGCTTCTACTTGCAAAACCGATACAGGTGGCAAGCGATCTGGATCTCGGTAGGTTTTGCGGCGTTTCTGAAGGTGGCCCTCGGATTCAAGTTCCTTGAGCAGGCGTTTGAGATCAATCCGATCGGCGCCTTTGATACCAAAGGCACGCGCGATGTCGCGCTTGGAAGTCTGGGTCGGGTTCTCAGAGATCCAGTCCAGGATTTCTTCTTTTGTTGGAATTCGTTTCATAAAGCGCGCCTATCATAATCTGGCAAAAACGTCGCGGGAAAAAGCCGTTATAGATCGGCAGCGGTATCCACATCGGACAGCGTATCAACAATCGCAACACGACAATCAGTAAGACCTTTCAAACTGTCAGACAGTGCGTATTTACTTGACCACCGCACATTTGCAAACAGGCCCGGCGGGCTTGGGCGTATTCGCTTCATGCCAACCAGCCAGTACCCACCATCCGTTGCGGGCCCGAATACCGCATCATGAGACCCTAATGCTTTGAACGCCCGCRCTATKTGGCCCCTCGTAATCCCCGGAATATCACCGCCCACTATCAAAACCGGCCCCTTTGACATGCGTTCAAAAATACGCGCCATCCGAATGCCAATATCACCCTGCCCCTGAGGCATCCGTTCCAGATCACCGGGCCAGATACGGCTTTGCATTCCTTCGACATCCGGTGAAACCGATAGCGTCAGTTGCCAGCGCGGGTCGCGCATACGTCGGATCAGGTTCAGACTATTGTGACGAAACCACCAAGCGGCAGGCACAGTTCCGATGTCGCGACCCAGTCGGGTTTTCACCCGCCCCGGTCGAGGCTCTTTGACCATAATGACAAGGTGTTGTTGCCTCAAAGAGGGCACTCCATATCAAAATGGGATATACCGGCATCCAGATATTCAGGGCCAATTACAGAAAACCCCAGCTTTTCGTAAAACCCCAATGCGTGCGATTGCGCGCCAAGCATTGCGACGGTAACTTTTTTTTCAGCCCGCAGACCGTCTAAAGATGCCAGTATCAATGCGGCGCCGAGTCCTTGGCCCCGCCACATCGGCAGGACACATACTCTTCCGATCTTACCAATATTTCCCTTTATCAGAACACGCGCCGTTCCAATGGGCACGTTACCTTCGGATGCCAAAAAGTGGATTGCCTGTGCGTCAAGCKCATCGCGCTCATCGGCCTCAGATACCCCCTGCTCTTCAATGAAAACGATACGTCGCAACATCAGGCAAGACTCTAAATCACTGGTTTTGGCGACAACAACAGTCATGCAAAATAGTCACGCAAAATCCGGCTGTATATATCTTTCAGTTGGTGAATATGGGCAACYTCRACRCATTCATYYACCGCRTGCATACCCTTKGGAACCARTCCAAATTCCACYACCGGRCARTGGTCTTTSACRAACCGCGCATCCGAAGTGCCACCCGAAGTCGACAGTTTAGGCTCGCGGTTGGTTTCAATCTTCACAGCATTGGCAACCAGATCAGACAGCGCGCCGGGGGGCGTTACAAAGCTTTCGCCAGACACTTTCAGGCTCATCTTAAACGTAATGCCGGTTTCTTTGGTCAGCTTATCCGCTTCGTCCTGCAACCATTGAGTAAGGCTGGCCGAAGTGTGGGAATCGTTGAACCGGATATTAACGGTTATCTTGCATTCAGCAGGAACGACATTGCTTGCGGTATTGCCAGTGTCGAAATTGGTAACGGCCACGGTTGACGGATCAAAATATTCGGTTCCGGCRTCTAGCGTTTCGGTGCTAATTCTTTGAACTAATGCAGCCATTGCAGGAACCGGATTATTTGCGCGATCCAGATAGGCCGAATGACCCTGTACGCCAAAAGCAGTGATATAGGCGTTCATCGACCCACGCCGCCCGATACGCAGAGCTTCACCCATGAAGTTCAGGGAAGACGGTTCGCCCACCAGACAGTCAGACATGGCTTCGCCCTGCTTGGCCATCCAATCTAAAAGCGCAACGGTTCCATCGAGTGCGTCCGCTTCTTCGTCACCTGTGATTGTCAAAATGATTGCACCATCGGGTGGTGTTTCGGATACAAAATCAATCGCCGCYGCWGCAAACGCGGCAACACCAGATTTCATATCAGATGCCCCRCGTCCCCAGAGCATCCCGTCTTTRATCTCACCRCYRAACGGRTCAACGCTCCAGGCYGCWGCGTCACCAATWGGAACGACATCTGTATGCCCATTAAAGCCAAAYGAGCGCGCCGCKCCTTTTTTTCCCCACCTTGCGAACAGGTTCGAAACCTCGCCGCGATCTACGCGGTGACATTCAAAACCACCTGCTGTCAAAAGCGATTGCAACAACACCAACGCGCCACCCTCATTCGGCGTAATTGACGGGCAGCGAACAAGATTTGCTGTAATAGCAACCGGATCAGTAGGTTTGGATGTCATAATTTCCTCAGTTTTTCGCTTGCACCCGCATGAATTGGCTAATGCAATGCTAGATTGTGGCCAWMWYSCACCATTCGCCCTGCCGGATCGTAGTGAATGATTTCAACCAGTTAACAGATTCGAACCAGTAAGCCATAGTGYGAKCAATAATAATACGCCTGAGGCAGGCAAACGCTGACAAAAAGTTGGCAWTAAAGAGCGGCACATTTCAAAGGGTCATGGCGTCTGCGATGCCATTTGAAAAGCGCGTTCCTGTCATTTGGCTCATGGGAACAGGYACGCTTACAATGCAGATCGCCCGCAGAAAGAACGCTTCCAGAGTTGCGAACCAAATTTGTTTGAAGTGTCACGYRTGAGCTGGCTCTTCCTTCATAACAACGCGGTCTCAWCCRAAGGCAACGAAAAACCATATACGCTCAGAAATTCTGAGGGCGACGCAGCGCTTCTTGCTACCGGATCAATTGTAATTGAGATTGATCTGTCAATTGTGAGCAAAGTCCCTTGCCGCTTGGTAAATTACGAAAATTCCAACGAATGGTTACGCAGGTTTATCATTTACCTAAACGCAGATTTTTCCTTGTCGGTCGAATTAACGCAAGGTTGTGCGAAATCCTATGTCCGGCTACCTAATATTCAGCCACAAACTCCGGGCATCAGGCGGCTTACGTATTCGTGGGACGCACCYAGGAAAAATGGGGTGTTATCGCTGGAGAACCATGATGGCAGCTCTATTTACCAAACAGYTTTTCAGAATCCGGTTCCTTTACCTATYTGCGATGCACAAAAAATTGCACTTGGCAGCGAAGATACAAGTATCGACGTAGGCGTAMWRAATATTGCGGTGTCAGACCAGATTGTGYCTGTTGGCCCCAGGCCAACTATTTGTGCAGGTGCATTAATCGAAACATCCGACGGCTATCGACCAGTTGAATTTCTAAGGCTGGGCGATCTGGTGATTACACATGATCATGGTTTGCAGCCTGTTCGCTGGGTCATGAAACAAATGCTCCCTACCTCCGGGGGCTCGGCCCCAATAAAGTTACACGCACCATATTTTGATCTTTTCGAAAATATAACCGTCGCTCAAAACCAGCGAGTGATGATTTCCGGGATAGAAACCGAATATAATCTTGGCAAAGATGCAGCGCTGATTGAGGCGCGAAATCTTGTTGGTTATCCTGGTGCAACGCTTCAATCTGACCGCCCCACGACAACTTATTACCAGCTTCTGTTTGATCAACATGAATGTATTCGCCTGTCGGGCACATGGGCTGACAGCCTTTATGTAGGGCGATTAGCAGAATCGTCGAATGTGATTGAAACGACAAGTTTGGCGAAAATCCCCACCTCAATTCTACCAATTCACAATGAGTTGGTTCATCCCGTTCTGCGAAAATATGAGACCCGGGCATTGCTTGAGGCGCTCACCGCCTGAATCGACCATTGCCGCAGCAACCTATTGCGTGCGATACTGGTTTTCGGGATGGGAATACTCTATGCGTCAGATTATTATTGCAATTGTATATCTGCTTGGAATTACGTCCGATCTTATGGCGCAGGATTTAACTGTCGTTACGGTCACGCGACCACCTTTCTCGATGGACGACGGGGGTATAGATACGGGCTTTAGTATCGAATTGTGGACGTTGTTGGCCGACGAACTGAAACGTGATTACAAGATCGTCAGGGTGAATGAATTTTCTGAAATGCTTGATCTTGTTACGACAGGCAAAGCTGATCTGGCTGTTGCCAACATATCAATCACCGCTGGCCGTGAAGCATTAATGGATTTTTCACAGCCAATCTTTGAGAGCGGTCTTCAAATTATGACGCCCAACGATGGGTCAGGAAACATAACAATTTTCAGGGCAGTGTTTTCTCGCGACATGCTAATCGCAATGGCATTGGCTATTGCGCTGCTTTTTGGCGCAGGCATGTTAATGTGGCGATTGGAACGAAATGCCCAACCCTACTTCGAACGGCCTGCAAAAGAAGCAGTTTTTCCGGCCTTCTGGTGGGCTCTGAATCTTGTCGTAAATGGTGGATTTGAAGAGCGTGTTCCAAGAACCGTCTTTGGAAGATTTTTCGCYGTTATCCTGGTTATTTCTTCACTGTTTATTGTGTCGATTTTTGTGGCAAAGGTTACAGCCACGCTGACGATTGATGCTCTGCAAAGCAATATATCGTCACCGAACGATTTGTTTGGAAARAAAATTGGGACAATTTTTGGCTCAACGGCCAGCGTCTATATGGATGACCGCGATATTGGGTATCTTCACTCTCCTGATCTGGAAAACCTGTTGAAACGATTTGAAGATGGTGAACTTGACGCTGTGGTATTTGACGCGCCAATTCTGGCTTTTTATGTCAATAACTCAAATGGTGCAGCCAAACTAGCCAGCCCGGTTTTCCAACGAGAAAAYTATGGCATCGCACTGCCATCTGGAAGCGAATTGGCTGAACCTATTAATCAGAGCCTGTTGCGCCTGCGAGAAGACGGGACATATAACAGTATCTTTCGCAAGTGGTTYGGCCGCAATCCAGACTGAAAAMSKKMAAGGCGCCTCACCTCCGGCAACGCAAGATAGTAATATTAAATCTTGTCAAAAAACGGCGTCATCTGCGCGATTATCACAGAATTTTCATCCAGCGCCCGCCCCATCAGACCACGTTCTTCGCTACTGATGTCATGGCCCTCGGCCAGTCGCTCATCCAGGGTGCCGTAACCAGACACATCCAACGGGGCCATACCTGCCTGCTTCAGGATCGCCACCGTTTCACGAACTGCTTCGGCTTCATCTATTCCGCTAGCATAACACATCAGCGCAGCACCGGTTGCATTCCTGGGCAGATCGTCGCCATCTTTGCGACCGACTTCTACCAACAAGGTATACACCTGTTGGCGCGACACCTTCTTGGGATTCTTCGGCTTATCAGTCACGCAACAGCTCATTGATCGCTGTCTTGGACCGGGTCCGTTCATCCACACGTTTCACAATCACGGCGCAGTACAGGTTTACGCCATTTTTTGACGGCAATGATCCTGCGACGACCACAGAATAGGGTGGCACTTCGCCGTACATGACTTCGCCGGTTTCACGATCCACAATCTTGGTGGACTGGCCGATGAAGACCCCCATCCCAAGCACCGCACCTTCACGCACGATGCAACCTTCAACCACTTCGGAACGTGCTCCGATAAAGCAATTATCTTCGATAATAGTCGGTCCGGCCTGCATTGGCTCCAGCACGCCGCCGATGCCCACGCCACCCGACAGATGCACGTTCTTGCCGATCTGCGCGCAAGACCCAACCGTGGCCCAGGTATCGACCATCGTGCCCTCATCCACATAGGCACCGATATTCACAAATGACGGCATCAAAACGACACCCGGCGCGATGTATGCAGATTTGCGCACCACACAATTTGGCACGGCGCGGAAACCCGCGTCACGCCATTGGTTTTCGCCCCAGCCCTTGAATTTATTATCAACCTTATCCCACCAGCCAGCACCCTGCGCGCCACCTTCGTGGGGTTCCATGTCCTTGATCCGAAACCCAAGCAGAACCGCCTTCTTCGCCCATTGATTAACATGCCAGGATCCGTCCGCCTGTTTTTCCGCAACCCGGAGTTTTCCCGAATCCAATGCGTTCAACGTATCTTCAATCGCTTCGCGTATTTCACCCTTGGTTGCTGGAGAAATCGTGTCGCGTTGGTCCCAGGCGGACTCAATTACGACTTCGAGCTGTGCGTTGGACATAATGATCTCCAAATTGTCATGTAGCCTTTGTTGTTGGCAGGCTATAGTCGCAACCTAAGCTGCGCGCAATCAAGGAGCAGGCAATGAACGACGAATCCCGAACACACCCTTTTCGCCATTCCCATCAGGATCGCGAGGCCAGTCATCAAACACCCGACACGCCGCAAACACGTTCACCGGCATACCGRCTGGCATATGATGACGCAGAGTTTTTGTGCCGGGACGAACTGCGGCCTGTTCGTCTGCAGTTGGAGCTGATGAAACCAGAATTAATGATGGCCGAATACGGCATAGAATCAACGATTGTATTGTTTGGTGGCGCGCGAATTCCTGAGCCAGCGAAAAAGGACAGTGCGAAGACCAAGACTCTTGGTGAGCTATCCAAATATTATGATGAGGCCCGCGAATTTGCCCGCCTGATGACACTGCGGGCTAAGAAGAACGGTCACAAAGAAGATGTGATTGTCACCGGTGGCGGCCCCGGCGTGATGGAAGCTGGAAATCGCGGTGCTGTAGAGGCAGGTGGCGTTTCGATCGGGTTGAATATCGTGCTGCCGCATGAACAGGCSCCGAAYRAATATGTGACRCCYGAYCTGTGTTTYAATTTYCAYTAYTTYGCSATCSGCAAAATGCAYTTCCTGATGCGCGCCAAAGCCATCGCAGTCTTTCCGGGCGGGTTTGGCACATTGGACGAAACATTCGAGGCGCTGACCCTGATCCAAACCGGCCGAATGCAGCGCATCCCGTTCCTGCTGTTTGGCGAGAAATTCTGGCGCAGCATTATCAACTGGGAAGCGCTGGCAGACGCCGGAACGATTGCAGCCGAAGATCTGGACCTGTTCAAGTTTGTCGAAACGGGGCAAGAGGCCGTTGATATTATCGAGAACTGGGAGAGTTAGCCCAAAACCCTCTCAGACAGCCATTTATGGTTATGCCCTGGAAACGAATGCTGGAATTTACGCATTAGGCTGGCATAGCCATAGCCAAGCTCGGAGCCTTTGCAAACGCGTCCGCCGTTTTGGGTATGTAAGCACAGACCACCACCCGCTTCGCGTAGCATAT
>NVTR01000015.1 GCA_002732955.1 Marinosulfonomonas sp. | reverse complement strand
CCTAATTCAAACACTCTTTTTCCAGAATAAGTGCATAAATTATGGACAATAGAATATTAAAGCAAACCGTCCTAAAACCCGCGAACCTAAATCATTGGTATCAATTAGCGACTTTTTTTGGAGAACAAACAGGTTCTGCGATCGATAAAGGATTACATGACAAAAACCGTCGAATCTGGAACGCATGGATATTTAATGGGCTATCAAATGACGAGGTTCGATGTTTTTCAGAAGAGTATGCGGATCGAGACCTAAGGATTGGGGACTTTCAATCCCTGGGCTTCGCTAACCCAGATCTATTTGTGGCTGCTTTCATAAAAAAATTCAAAAATGCCCCACCTGACCCCAATCCCGCTTCTGGCTACAATGTGGACTTACAATACACACAATTTGAAATGCTGTGCATGGAGGGGTTTATTTTTCCACCTGGGGTTTCGTTTCGCGGAAGCAGTTTTGCTGGGTTAAACTATTTTCAGAATACTATTTTTGCAACGAGCAAAAACCCTGGATACGCTGGATTCGACCAGTGTGAGTTCGTCGAAAGAGCTGATTTTGAGGATGCAATAGTTAATGGACACGCACAATTCTCGTTGTCCCGGCTTTTAAGAGGGGGGAATTTCTCGGGTGCAAGATTTAACAGCGGTGATTTCAACCAAGGTGAGTATGGGCGTTTGAATTTTGAAGGAGTAGTTTTCCGGTCCAACGCGTATTTTGACGGTTCTGAATTTGAAGATATCGAATTCCAAAACACTAAATTTGGTGGTTTATCTACTTTCCAGTCGGAGTTCCAAGGGAGTGCAAATTTTCGGGCGGCAGTGTTTAAGCAGGACGCCATATTTCATAGCGCGCGATTTCTTAAGGACGTTACATTTGCATTAGTCGAGTTTCGTGGCCTTGTTTGGTTCTTGGGCGGCGCTATTTTTGAAGGAACAGTACCAGAGTYCTTTGGCGCCGTTTTTCGAAACGAAACTCGTTTTCAATTGAAAAAAGAGGTTTGGCCGCCAATTTCTTTGGTACCTGTCTCCGCACCAAATACTGAAGGCGCTACACCCACTATACTTGATGTTCAAAAGGACCCTAAAGAACGTTACTCAAACCTTCGTGGCCACATGAAAGAGCTTCACAACGTAGAAGCCGAGCAGTTTTTCTTTCGTCAGGAAATGCGCTGCGCTACCCACACCAAAAAACAGCCAGAAAACTTTTTGTTCCGAGCCTATGGATACTTTTCTGACTTTGGTCACTCGGTTTGGAGGCCATTTATTTTTCTTGTTCTGTCCATTGCCTTTTTCGCATTGATTTTTAGCCTCGCTAATATTTGCGCCCCTTCAGATAATAGTTGTCCGAGGGTTCCCACAGGGTTTTGGTCAAAATTCGGGTTATCAGTTTCAAACGCAATTCCGGTTTTTGGCTTTCGAAGCACTTTTCTTCGGCAAGTGTATTTAGATATGCCGGGTTGGCTTCAGATTATATCTGGCATTCAAACTATTTTTTCGTTCATACTTTTATTTTTTCTAGGGCTGGGGCTTCGGAACAAATTTCGACTGCGTTAGGTCAACCCTGACATCTTTACAGAAAATGTAGACGCGAGGATGTTCTGGATCTCAAACGCGTCGGATTCAGTGAACGCATCTGGTTGGTTGCTGTCGATGTCGAAAACTCCGATCAAGGTGCCAGCGCCATGGAATACCGGGATTACCAGCTCGGAGCGGGTGCTGCTGGCGCAGGCGATGTGGCCGGGGAAGGCATCAACGTCTTTGACGAGCTGTGTCTGGCCAGTGCTTGCTGCTGCACCGCAGACGCCGCGGGAAAACGGGATGCTCAGGCAGCCGTGGTTGCCCTGATAGGGGCCGATTTTCAGCATTTCCGGGCCAGTGACGCGGTAGAAACCGGTCCAGTCGAAACGCGGGTCGGCGTGGTGGATTTCGCACGCTACGGTGGCCATTAACGCGACCTGATCTGTTTCGCCCTCGGTCAGGCTCTGGATGGTTTTGGCGAGGGTGGCATAGTTGATCATACCAGCTCAATCGCGATGGCTGTGCCTTCACCGCCACCGATGCAGATGGCGGCTAGGCCACGTTTCAGGCCGCGGGTTTCCAGCGCGTTCAGCAGGGTGACGATGATGCGGGCCCCGGAAGCACCTATCGGGTGGCCAAGGGCGCAGGCACCGCCGTTTACGTTTACGATGYTTGGCGAGAGGTTRTATTTTTCCATGAAGGCCATYGGCACGACGGCGAAGGCTTCGTTTACTTCCCAGAGGTCAACGTCGCTTATGGCCCAGCCGATCTTGTCCAGTAGCTTCCGGGCGGCGGGAACCGGGGCTGTTGGGAACAGGTTTGGGGCGTGGGCGTGGCTGGCGTGGCCGATAATACGGGCGCGTGGTTTCAGGAGGGAACTTGCGCTGCTGAGCACAAGGGCAGCCGCGCCGTCGGAAATTGACGATGAGTTCGCGGCGGTGACDGTGCCGCCTTTTCGAAAGGCCGGTTTCAGGTTCGGGATTTTTTCCGGGCGCGCCTTGGCGGGTTGTTCATCGGCGTCGATGACCTGATCGCCTTTGCGGTTTGGCACCGTGACCGGGGTGATTTCATTGGCGAATGCGCCAGTTTCCTGTGCAGCAAGCGCGCGGGTTAGTGAGCGGATTGCGTATGCGTCCTGGGCTTCACGGGTGAAGCTGAACTCACCGGCGCAGTCTTCGGCGAAAGTGCCCATCAGGCGRCCSTTGTCATAGGCGTCTTCCAGCCCRTCSAGGAACATGCTGTCGATGGTCTGGCCATGGCCGATCCGCGCCCCTGCCCGCATTTTGGGCAGCAGATAGGGCGCGTTGGTCATGCTTTCCATGCCACCCGCAACCATTGTGTTTACAGCGCCAAGGGCGATCTGATCAAACGCGGTCATCACGGTTTTCATACCCGAGCCGCACATTTTATTCACGGTTGTGGCCGGAACCGATTGGCCCAGCCCAGCCGCAAAACCTGCCTGACGCGCCGGGGCCTGACCGAGGCCTGCCGGAAGCACGCAGCCCATCAGTAATKCTTCGATCTGATCCGGCGTCGCATTTGCGTTTTTCATAGCGGCCGAAATTGCGGCGCCGCCCAGARYTGGGGCAGTTACATTGSTGAAAACACCCTGAAAGCCCCCCATGGCAGTGCGCGCTGCCCCAGAGATGAAAACGTCGTTCATATAMTTATCCTTAAGCTGTCATTTGGAACTGCATACCGAATGGTAACCATTGGCGTCTAGGCTTTGCCGGTGATTAGCCAAAGGGAAGATAATGGAACTTAGTTCACAACACTATGCGGGCGCAGTGGTGATTACAGTTTTGGCGGAAAGGGTCGTGGCGGCCAGCGCGATTGAATTCAAAGACAAGATGCGYGAAATCACCACCGGTGGACCAGGGCGAATTATTCTGGACATGGCAAATGTTGGTTTTGTCGACAGCAGCGGATTGGGCGCAGTGGTTACCGTAATGAARCARCTGGATACGGGGCAGGTTCTGGAACTGGCCGCGTTGTCCCCGACGGTGGAAAAGGTATTTCGCCTGACCCGGATGGACAGGATTTTCACCATTCATGGTGGTCTGGCCGATGTCGTTGGGGACATGCGCAAGGCCGGGTGATCTGCGATGGGTTTCAACCAGGTACAGATGACTTCTGATCGCGACAGCGAAATTTTACACCTGCGGGTGAAAAGTGACCCCGGGATCGTTAGTGAGGTAACCCAGACTATACTGGCAAGTGTCGGGCAWTTTCGGCCTTCAAGTGATATGCTGGCCGCCGTTGAGATTGTTCTAAGCGAAGTCATCAACAACATAATTGAGCACGCCTATCAGAATAAAACCGACGGGCTGATCGATATTTCGGTAGTTCAGAACGAAAATGKTATTGGTTTTCATTTCTTTGACCAGGGTCTGGGGATGCCTGGGGATGTGTTGCCTACTGGTAAGTTGCCAAATTCAAACTGCCCGATACCGGATATGCCAGAGGGTGGATTTGGCTGGTTTTTGATATATTCCCTTACCGACAACCTGCAATATGTTCGTGAAAATGGTAAGAATCACCTGTYTTTTCAGCTTGAGTTAGACGAATCCGGGGCTGACTTTTAAGAATTAATCGCTCGGGTCGTCGTTTGTTGTCTTCATGGTTGACCGGTTACGGCCATTGGCGATCAATTTGCCGCTGGAACAGCGCAACAATGCCTGTTGCCGCTAAAATGCCGCAAATGGTCCATAGTCGGGCCAGATTGCAGRGTCAAAACCAGTCCTGTAGCTGCATATAGCTTCCCTCGGCGTCACGTTTAACAGCCCCCACCCAGTGCGTGACGTCGAGGACTTCTCCCCCCATTATTCGATTGGAAATGCTCATTTGCTCCCTTAAGGTTTTCGGACCTTCAGGAGACTAWAAATGCGTGATTTTCAACTGCCCGGACGCTCACCGGTATTTGCGACAAACGGGATTTGTGCCACGTCACACCCGTTGGCGGCATCTGTTGCTGTTCAGATTATGCGTGACGGCGGTAACGCGGTGGATGCAGCAATTGCAGCGGCAGTTTTACTGGGGATATGTGAACCGCAATCCACTGGAATTGGCGGCGATTGTTTTGTGCTGCTGAAACCCGCTGGTGAAGAACGTGTTGTGGCGCTGAACGGGTCCGGACGGGCGCCAAAAGGTTTGCAGGCGGGCGAAATGCGCGAACGTGGTTTGAAGGAAGTTCCACTTTATAGGCCTGAGGGAGTAACTGTTCCCGGTGCTGTGGATGCGTTTTGCCGTTTGTCGGATGATTGGGGCAAGCTGGGCCTGACGGCGAGCCTTGCCCCGGCAATCCATTACGCAAAGGCCGGGGTTCCGGTGACGCCAAGGACAGCGTTTGATTGGAATGCTTCGCAGGATGTTCTGTCTGGTGCGGGTCGGGAATATTATCTGTCGAGCGGCAAACCGTTGCAGATTGGTGATATTTTTCGCCATCCAAAACAGGCCGAGGTGTTGGCGCGGATTGCCCGTCTGGGGCGCGCCGGGTTTTATGAGGGCGAAGTGGCCGAGGATATGGTTGCATCGCTGAACGCATTGGGTGGCAGCCAYACGTTGCAGGATTTTGCGGATACGGCGTGTGATTATACTGATCCGATTTCGGGGAATTATCACGGCACTGAACTGGTGGAGCATCCGCCAAACGGGCAGGGAGCGACAGCGATTTTGCTGGCGAATATTCTGGCGAATTTTGACGTTAAAGGGATGGATCCATTTGGAACGGCGCGGGTTCATATTGAGGCTGAGGCAACCAAGCTGGCCTATGATGCGCGGGATCGATTTGTGGCCGACCCGGATTATACCACACGGCTGGGGCATATGTTGTCGCTGGATACGGCGGCTGGTTTGGCTGGGTTGATCAGCCCGAAATCGGTGATTGCTGATCCACGTAAAGCCAGTGGAAATGTTCACAAAGAAACCGTGTATCTGACGGTTGTGGACAAGGACCAAATGGCAGTGTCGATGATTTATTCAATTTATCACAGCTTTGGCTCGGGGATTGCGTCGGACAAATTTGGTGTGCTGTTTCAAAATCGCGGTGGTGGTTTCACGCTGGAATCGGGGCATGTGAATGAGGCCGGCGGTGGCAAGCGCCCGATGCACACGATTATTCCGGGAATGCTGAAGCAGGATGGCCGGGTRGTGATGCCATTTGGGGTGATGGGCGGGGCGTATCAGTCAACTGGTCACGCGCGATTCCTGTCAAACTGCGTTGATTTTGGCATGGCACCGCAAGCGGCGATCGACGGGCCGCGGGCGTTTTCGGATGCTGGCGAGCTGAAAGTTGAGCGTGGTTATTCACCTGAGGTCCGACAAGAACTGCAAGACCTTGGGCACAATATAGTGATGCCCGACGCGCCCATCGGCGGCGCGCAGGCGATCCTGATCGACCATGAACGAGGCGTGTTGCAGGCAGGGTCTGACCCGCGCAAAGATGGCGCCGCCGTCGGGTATTGAGTGGTGGCTTAGTTCAGCTGGAATTGCAGCGGGTAATGCCCGTCTTCGAATTCGCCAAACAGATCGGGCAGGTCCGGGTGTTCAACCGGTTTGCCGGAATAGTCGCCGATCAGGTTTTGCTCGGACACGTATGCCACATAAAAACTTTTGTCGTTTTCCGCCAGCAGGTGGTAAAATGGCTGATCTTTGGAAGGTCGGCTGTCTTCCGGGATGGCTGCGTACCATTCGTCAGAATTGGAAAACATCGCGTCGACGTCAAATACAACACCCCTGAACGGGTGTTTYCGGTGTCGAACGACCTGTCCGATGTGGTATCTAGCGCGTGTTTTCAACATTATATTTCAGCCCCTGTTAACTTTARTATCCATATGCCCGCGTTGCTGTCCACGGGATTTGGCGTGTTTTATGGAAACAAACTGTGAACCATCCACTGACAGTTGTGCCGCAGTTCGCCCGAAATTTTCGCGCTAACTTATTGGTAATAAACAYRTTTTTACTGTATTTCTGACCGTATTTGTCAGCGGAAAACAACGCGAATTGCGGCCATGACCCCAAACAACATCAATTAAGATTAACCAATTGTGGCGGGGAATTCTGATCAATTATCCGCCCAACGCACTATTTGTGAAGTTTTGTGAACCATTTACCATTCACGACGCCACAACTATCGGCTATTAATCACAAAAAAATAAGCGAGGCACAAATGAGCAGGTTTCTTCGCACGATATCTTTACTGGTTTTGGTGGCCGCTTGCGGTAGCGCGAATTTTACCGCGCCCAGAAACCTGGACAGTGCGTGCAGTATCGTTAATCAGCGCCCGGCCTACTTGAAGGCGATGAAACGGGCCGAGGCCAATTGGGGCATTCCGGTAAGCGTTCAGATGGCGACGATCTATCAGGAAAGCAAATTTATCGGCAACGCACGCACACCCAAACAATATGCGCTTGGGATCATACCCATGGGGCGTCAAAGCTCTGCTTATGGCTATAGCCAGGCGCTGGACGCGACCTGGGATGAGTACCGCCGCGACACCGGCAACCGCGGCGGCCGGCGTGATAATATTGGTGATGCGACGGATTTCATCGGCTGGTACATGGCGGAATCGAGTGAAAATCTGGGGATTTCAAACGGTGATACCCGCAATCAGTATCTGGCCTACCATGAAGGGCGGACAGGATTTGCGCGGGGCAGTTATCGTTCAAAGTCGTGGCTGGTTCGAATTGCAGGCGAGGTTGACGCGCGTTCTGATCGGTATGGCCGACAGTTACTGGCCTGTGGCAAGGCGTGATCAGAAACCGCGGGATTCCATTTCATTTCTGATGTCGAAAGTCCTAACACCCAGTTCTCGTCCAAAGGAAAATTCACCGAGGATTACAGTGGTTTGTTGACCCGAACCATCGGTTACGATCCATTGGCGCAACTGAACAGGATTGCCGGTGAAGATCAGCTGAATACTACCATATTCCGGGCGCTTGGGATCCTGTGCGATTACCGTTGTAGAAATTCCATCTGTTGTATGGCCAACCACCATATCAGCCCGATCAAAGTTCACATTTTTGGCCAGGATCAGGAACAGGGGGGTTTTGGATAGTGGAAAGCGTTGAGGGGGTTGGTTGGATCTGGGGTCAAATATGGCCACTTGCCCGCCGCTTGCCATAACAAGGCTTTCGTCGGGTGGGTTATATTCAAACCGGATGCGACCGGGACGACGGATCAGCATGTCACCCGTTGAAATAGTGCCRTCATCGTTGATCTGGGTRAAACTGGCTTCGGCGGTTTTTATGTTATTGAAATAGGTTGATAGCACCGAAAGCGGCAGTATTTCAGCCATTGCAGGAGCAACAAGAACCAGCAGGGCCAGCGGGGCGAGTATCAGGCGGATATGTTTCATACGCGCAATCTAGTCACTCGGCGGCCAGGCTGCACGTCGATATTCATCACAAAGCCGATACCTGCCTGTTATTGCTGTTCGGGGATCAGGATTTCACGTTTGCCAACATGGTTTGCGGCGCTGACCAACCCTGAATCTTCCATCTGTTCCACCAGACGGGCGGCTTTGTTATAGCCGATCGCCAGTTTACGCTGGATGTAAGACGTTGAACATTTCCGGTCACGGGCAACGATGGCCACCGCMTGATCATAGAGCGCATCCTGACCATCGGTGTTGCCACCCAGACCAAGGATCATGTCGATGTCRCTTTCCTTATCATCGTCGTGGCCCTCTACTACGCTGCCAATATAGTCGGGGGGGCCRAACGCCTTCAGGTGGTTAACGATCTCTTCGACTTCTTCATCGCTTACAAAGGGCCCGTGAACACGGGTGATCTTGGCGCCACCSGCCATRTAKAGCATATCACCCATGCCCAGCAGTTGTTCCGCGCCCTGCTCACCCAGAATGGTGCGGCTGTCGATTTTTGAAGTGACCTGAAACGAAATCCGGGTTGGAAAGTTCGCCTTGATCGTGCCGGTGATCACATCCACCGASGGGCGCTGYGTRGCCATGATCAGGTGAATACCAGAGGCACGGGCCATCTGTGCGAGGCGTTGGATGCAGGCCTCAATTTCTTTGCCGGCGACCATCATCAGGTCGGCCATTTCATCAACCACAACAACRATATAGGGGATCTTTTCGGGCTTGAATTCATCGGTTTCAAACACCGGCTCACCAGTATCGTCATCAAAGCCGGTTTGCACGGTACGGCTGAACATTTCACCCTTATCCAGCGCGTCTTTTACCCGACCATTAAAGCCTTCGATRTTGCGCACACCCATTTTGGACATCCGGCGATARCGTTCTTCCATTTCACCCACGACCCATTTCAGGGCAACGACAGCTTTTTTCGGGTCGGTCACAACCGGGCTGAGCAGGTGYGGAATACCGTCATAAACGCTGAGTTCCAGCATCTTTGGGTCAATCATGATCAGGCGGCAGTCGTCCGGGGTCATTTTGTAAAGCAGRCTGAGGATCATGGTGTTGATCGCMACCGAYTTACCKGAMCCGGTKGTMCCGGCAATCAGCAGGTGGGGCATCTTGGCGATGTCGACGACAATCGGATCACCGCCGATGTCTTTACCAAGGGCCAGCGGCAGTTTCATGTTGCTGTCACCAAAGTCACGCGTCGACAGGATTTCGCGCAGCATCACCTTTTCGCGGCTTTCATTTGGCAGCTCAATCCCGATVRCNTKAMSGCCSCGRAMCASKKSNAMACGNGSSCSRRCNGSGCSGMCATRGARCGSGCRATRTCRTCGGMCAGGCCGATCACCCGGCTGGCCTTTAGACCCGGTGCCGGTTCCAGTTCGTACATGGTGACAACAGGGCCGGGGCGRACGGATACGATTTCACCTTTGACGCCGTARTCATCCAGTACMGATTCRAGCATACGCGCGTTTTCTTCCAGTGCTTCGTCGGACAGGTGGTGGCGTTCGGCACCGACATGATCACTAAGCAGGTTGAGCGGCGGCACTTCAAAATCAACCGCCCGGTCTTCAAATTGTAAGGTTGGCTGGGCTTCAGCGCGGGCTTTGCGTGAAGGTTGTACAGCCTTACGGGGGCTGTGCTGGACGACCTTTTTGGCGTCGTGCATGGCTGTGTGTGTTGGCACAAACTTGGCAGTTTCCTGATCGACGTCGAGGATACGGGCTTCCATTTCCGGGTCAAATTCCTGCGGCACACTTTGCGTCTGTTGCAGGATCATCGGTTTTGGACCGCGCGGATGGCGATTTCGCACCGGTGGTTCGGCGCGGTTAATGTCGGAATGAACCAGCGTTCGTTTGGTGACGCGGTTTTTGATCACTTCGGCAATCCTGGCTTTGATCGCCGGATCGCCAAAGTCCTGGTCGGTGTACAGTTCCGGCTCGGGTTCCTGCACCGGATCAGGTGCGCGTTTCAGCAGGGACGGAATGCGGGACAACAGGCTCGGCTTTGGTTCAACGACCATCGTGTCGGCGATACGGGTTGCGGTCAGGCTGGGTTCGGCGCGGTGAACCGTTGGCTCAGGCGCCTGGTCAAAACTTGCACGACGCACAACAGCTTGCGTAACCATCGGTTCGGAGACCATTTGCATCGCGGCTATTTGTTCTTCCGCTACCCTTTTTTGTTCGCGATGCTCAGCGCTGCGGGTCTGAATTTTCCGTACGCCCAGGATTGTCCCCTTTGCGCCAAGGCCCAGTATTCGCATTAGCCCTGCGTAGATCACAACGATGCCAGTCAGCAAAAATCGTGCGAGTTGTTTAAGTTCGGATTTGGTGAAGCCCAGAACGTAAGCGGCCATCGCCAGCATACCAAGCGCCATGAACAGCGACATTACCTTCAGCCCTAAGGTGGCCTTGACCGGGATCACGCCAAGGATCGCACCAAGGACGGTATCACCGAATAATCCGCCCAGACCGAACGAATGGGTCCATGCAGCAGAGGGTACATGGGTTGAGGCATAGATCGCCGCCAGCGCAATAGCTATCGGCGCAAAAATGATCCGGCCAATAGCGCGTTCTTCGCCGATATGGGCAACGAAACGTACACCCCATGCGGCCAGTATGATTGATATRCCCCAGGCACCAAGGCCAGCAATAACGATAAGCGGTGAGGCAATTGACGCCCCGATCCGGCCCAGCAGGTTTTGTACCGGTGCGTCGGTRGCGGATAACCAGCTTGGGTCTTGTGGGGTGTAGGAAACCAGGATCATGCCRATCACAAGCGCAACCAGCAGGAACCCCATGCCGAACAGCTCTTTGCCACGGCGTTCCAGTGTGGCCTGGGTTTCGCTGTCAAACAGCGGGTCGCGTTGTCTTGCCTGATAAGTTGCCATGTATTTCAATCCTCAACCATAGAGACAGTCACGGRGCTGGGTCAGCCCGCGCTGCATTTCTGTTTTTGGGGCCACCATTGCGACCCGAATGTAACCTTTACCGGGGTTATCCCCTGCCAGGTCGCGGCTTAGGTAACTGCCCGGCAATACCTGTATGCCGGTTTCTTTCCAGAGCTTCACGGTCGCTGTTTCACCGTCATCAACCGGCATCCAGAGGAAAAACCCGGCCGTTGGCGCGCGATAGCTTTGCACGTTGGCGAAAGTCAGATCCGCCGCTTTGAATTTTTCAACGTAGAGCGCGCGGTTTGCWTTGACGTGGGCTTCATCTGCCCAAAGCCTTTCAGCCGCGCGTTGCAGCGGCAGCGGGTTTGGTGCGCCTGCGAAGTTACGCAATTGYTTGAGYTCTTTGATGNCCTTTGGNRCCRCCCGCAACAAATCCAGAWCGCAGKCCSGGCARGTTGGAGCGTTTGGAGAGCGAGTGGAAAATGAATACCCGTTCCGGGTCTGCGCCAGCTTTGGCGGCGGCTTCCAATGCACCGACGGGCGGAGTATCGCGGTAAATTTCGCTGTAGCATTCGTCCGAGAAAATACGGAAGTCGTGTTTTTCAGCCAGCGCCAGCAGGTCTGACCAATAACCCATACCTGCCACCGCACCCTGCGGGTTTGACGGAGAGCAGATATAGGCAATTTCAACGCGGTCCAGCAGTTTTGGTGATAGCGCACCGTAGTCCGGCAGGAAACCAGTTGCGGCTGTTGCTGGCACGAATATCGGTTCTGCCCCGGCGGCGGCGGCGGCAACGGCGTAGACCTGATAAAACGGGTTGGGCACCAGCACGGCAGGTTGTTCGCCCGAGGCGGTTTTTTCCGGGCATAGGGCGAGGCAGGCGTTGAACAGACCTTCACGGGTGCCATTCAGCGCCATGATCTGTGTGGCCGGGTCGATTGCGACGCCAAAWCGMTKGTTGATCCAGCGCGAGATGCTGTCGCGCAATTCGGCTGTTCCATCATTTGGCGGGTATTTTGCGAATTCGTCTGCATGCTGTTGGATRATGTCGCTGACCCAATGGGGAAACGGGTGGCGGGGTTCACCAATGGACATATGGATCACGTCCCCACCCGGCGCGTGGGCACCAAGAAGGTTCCGCAAACGCGGAAACGCATATTCTGGCAGGTTCGAAAACCGCTCGGGGAACACCATTACTGCCTCAGTTTCAGGGTCATTAGCGCCCTGTTTGAGGGTAAGTTACCCAAACCTGCGCCGTTGGTCCAGAAAAACGCTGTGATTTTCACCACTTAAGGGGGCTAGMTGTGGCTTTTAGGCCAGTGCTGCTTCTGCTGCCGCGCCAAGGCGTAAAAGCCGGCTTTCGGAATTTGGCGGGGTATTAAGCATTATCCCGCAGGATGGGATGCCGGTAGGCAGGGATAGCGAGGCCAAACCGAACAGGTTGCCTATGCGGGTATTGCGCAGTGAGAGCAGGTTTTCAGTGACRTAATATGCGTCATCCGTTGCCAGAAGATGTTGATTTGGCGGCAGAATTGGCGATGTGGGCATGATAACGGCATCATAGCTGGCGGTTTCCTTAGCCCAAATTTTTCGCAAGCGATCAAGTTCCTGCCACGCCCGTACATATTCGACGCCGGAATATTCCAACCCGGCCTGAAAGCGTTTCAGAATTGCCGGGTACATTTTTTCGGGGTTGGCTTCGATTTCCGTCTGCCAGGTTGCATAGGCTTCGGTCGTGTAAAGTACGCCGGTCAGGGCCATGGCGTCAGTTACGCAGTTGATTTTGCGACGCTCAATTGTAGCGCCTGCGTTTTGCATGGCTTCAACGGCGTGTTCGAACCCTGCCATAGGTTGTTCGCGCACATCGTCCATCGCCATGGTTTCCAGCACCAACAGGCGCGCGCCTTTCAGGGATGCCCCTTGCAGGTCGGCAGGTTTGGTCCCTTCCAATATGGACAGCATCAGGGCGGCGTCTTCGACGGATCGGCAMAGSGGGCCGACAGTGTCGAAGYGGGCGCAGAGCGGCACAACGCCTTGTAGCGACAGGCGGCCAGAGGTGGTTTTCAGGCCGACCAGATCGTTCCATGCCGAAGGTATTCGAACCGAACCACCAGTGTCGGAGCCGACGGAAGATGCCGCCAGATTGAAGGCGACCGATGTGGCAGCGCCCGAGGATGAACCACCGGCGACCGCGTCTAAGTCATTGACAGAAGGCGGGGATTCAGTGACCGGGTTAAAGCCAAGGCCGGAAAACGCCAGTTCGGACATGTGGGTTTTGCCAAGGCAARCTGTTCCGGCTTTGGTAGCGTTTTGCAGCACCAGCGCGTCCGCCTCAGGGATGCGGCCTTGCAGCAGGGCGCTGCCAGCTTCGGTTTTGGTGCTTGCGGTGTCGAACAGGTCTTTCCACGAAATCGGTACTCCGTCCAAGGGGGACAGGCGATGCCCGGATTTTGCGCGTTTGGCGGCGGCGGTTGCCTCGGCCAAGGCGCGATCAGGGGTGGTGCGGGCGTAAATTCGTGGGCTCAGAGGATGCGAATCGATGGCGGACAGGTAAGTTTCGGTTAGAATCACAGGGTCGATCTCGCCCGCCTGAATGCCGCGACCCAGATCAGCGGCGGTCATTTTTAACCAATTGTCGTTCATTGAGTTTCCCCTTTTCTCGAGAAGCTAACGGTGAAGCTGCGCATGGACAATCCCGCCAAGGCAGGGATAGTTGCGATATGGCAAATGATTGCGACATTATCATCGTTGGTGGGGCTTTGAAYGGCTCKACYYTRGCGYTGGCGCTGGCGGATGTTGGRTTTTCGGTGRCGGTKATTGAYCCGGTTTCGCCYGCTACCCAAGGGGMGGGCGGGTTTGACGGGCGTGGYTATGCGCTGGCACTGACGTCACAACGGATGCTGAATGTACTTGGGATTTGGGGCGAAGTCGCCGGGCATTCGCAACCGATGCTGGAAATCAAGGTTTCCGACGGGCGGGCGGGTGATGGGCCGTCACACTTTGTGCTGGAATTTGACCACGCCGAGGTGGGCGAAGGCCCTATGGGTTTTATGCTGGAGGACCGGTATCTGCGCCGCGCGTTGCAGGATGCTATGGCTGAACGACCAGGGATCACCGTTATGTATGGTGAAAGCGTCATTTCACAGGAGGCCGGGGCCGGATTTGCCAGCGTGGCGCTTGCATCGGGGAAAAGCCTGAGCGCAAGTTTGATTATCGGCTGTGATGGACGCAAATCGTCAACCGCAACGCGGGCCGGGATAAAGCGGACCGGCTGGGATTATGGCCAGAGCGCGCTGGTTTGTGCAATCAGCCATGAGCGCCCCCATAACGGTRTAGCGCATCAGTTTTTCATGCCGCCGGGACCGCTGGCGATACTGCCGCTGCCGGGCAATCAGTCATCTATYGTCTGGACCGAAAGCCACGCCGAAGCGRCGCGGATCAATGGGCTGAGGGACGCGGAATATCTGGAGGTTTTGCGGCCAAGGTTCGGGGATTTTCTGGGTGAGATCGGCCTTGCCGGGGCGCGGTTTACCTATCCGCTTAACCTGACGCTGGCGAATGCGTTTGTGGCGGATCGGGTGGCTTTGGTGGGGGACGCGGCACACGGGATGCACCCGATTGCCGGTCAAGGCCTGAACGCCGGGCTAAAGGATGTGGCGGCACTGACCGAAGTGTTGGCATTGGCGCGGCGGCGGGGCGAGGACATTGGCCGGCTCGATGTTCTGGAGCGATATCAGCAATGGCGCCGGTTTGATGTGGCGACACTGGCGGCGGCGACCGACAGTGTTAACAGGCTATTTTCCAACGACAATTCATTGGTGCGTTTGGGGCGTGATCTGGGGCTGGGGATTGTGAATKCRCTACCGGGGTTGCGSMRWTCGTTTATCCGYGAGGCGGCYGGRYTRACCGGSGATTTGCCNAAANCTGATGCARGGGCGTGYGATTTARTCSAGTGCRCGGGCCTCATCCNMYMASMWYRMCGGDAWDVYSKYDSBKRDBBKNGTARKYCMKWKYKSCDKRMTTWKWMRKHWRWKSMTRTTTCTCGGCGTCGTATTTCAGGGTDGATTGGGTCAGCGGGCAGATCAGTGCYTCCAGCATTCGRCGGTCGAACTTGGTGGTGTTGCTCATTGCATCACTTCGTCATTCTGGCCACGGTGAAGGGCGAATTCCAGCAATGTCGTCAGGGTAATCCGGCGTTCTTCCAGCGTCGGCGATTCAAGTAAGGCCTGTCTGTCTTCCGGTTTGAACGGGCAGAGCATGGAAAGCGAATTTATCAGCAGTTCATCATCTGCGTCTTGCAGCGGTTCCCATTCGGTTTTGAATTCCTGCGCTTCAAAATAGCGTTTCAGCAGCGACATAAAGGATTTGCGCGGAAAATCAGTGTCGTGTTCATGCGCGCCTAAATCCCGTTCAAACCCCGACCAATCGACGTCGCATTTACGATAGAAGGTGAAACCTTCCACTTCGGTCTGGACGCGAAACCGGGATATGCCGGTCAGGGTGACCATATAACGCCCGTCTTCGGTTTCGGAAAACGCTGTCAGGCGACCGGCACAGCCAACGGAATGCAGGTTATCCGCATTTTTTGAATTGGGGACCGGCTGGATCATCCCGATCAAACGGTGTGAGGTTTTCAGGATRTCRTCGAGCATCGCCAGRTAGCGYGGYTCAAATATATGCAGCGGCAGGCGTGCACGCGGCAGCAATAAGGCCCCCGGTAACGGGAAAACCGGGATCGTRTCGGGTAAATCAGCAGCGTTGAACATGRCTAGAACCTAATGCGCCGGGGCGTATCAGGCAAATATTAGTGACGACAGTTTGCGGCGACCATTCAGCGCAATCGGATCTTCWGGYTTMAGCGCATCAAAWATGGTGAATAGCTGGGCCTTGGCGGCCGCGTCRTTCCATTCACGATCCCGGCGGAATATTTCCAGCAGCTCATCCACGGCTTCTTCGGCCTGCCCGGCGGCGTGCAGAGCTGTGGCCAGATCAAAGCGGGCCTGTAGATCATCGGGGGATTTTTCAACTGCGGCCTGAAGATCACCGAGTGGACCCRCGTCAGCCGCTTGCCGTGCAAGTTGTATTTGCGCATGGGCGGCTTCAAGTTCTGGTGTCTCGGCTATTTCTGCCGGGGCACCGTTCAGGATCGCCTGAGCCTGATCAAGATCATCCAGCGCGATATGGGCGCGCACCATGCCACCGTAAGCGGCGGCGTTGTTGGGTTCTTCGCCAAGGATCGCGGCAAATGTCTGGGCCGCATCAGTAGCGGCACCTTCTGCCAGCATTGCTTCGGCGGCTTCAATCGCCTCGGTTAACCCGCCGTCGCCAGCAAGGGCAGCCAGTTTATCGACGAATGTTTTAATCTCGGATGCCGGTACAGCGCCCTGAAACGCATCTACCGGTTTGCCGTCAAAGAATCCGTATACCGTGGGAATGGATTGCACCTGTAGTTGTGACGCAATCTGCTGGTTCTCATCCACATTGATTTTAACCATCCGTACCTTGCCACCGGCGGCTTTTACGGCCTCTTCCAACTGCGGCCCCAGAGTTTTGCAGGGGCCACACCATGGTGCCCAGAAATCGACGATGACGGGGGTTTCTTTTGACGCTTCGATCACGTCTTGCATGAACGTCGCTTCCGTGACGTCTTTGATCAGGTCTGCRGCGGTAGCATCAGTGTTTTGGCCAAGCTCAAGCATGGTAGTTCCTCAGGCTTAATTCTGTTGATTGCTAGATGGGCTATATAGCGGCTTGTTGCAAGGTCTCGGGGGCCGCGACATTAAAGGTCGAAAGTGGCAAATACCGGGGCGTGGTCGGAGGGTTTTTCCCAGCCGCGGACTGCGCGCTCAATTCGGGAGCTGTGGGAAGCGTTAACGATGTCTGGGGTGGCCCAGACATGATCAAGCCGTCGTCCCTTATCGGCTGTGTCCCAGTCGCGGGCGCGGTAGGACCACCAGGAATATAGCGGACCTTCGGGGATGTCTTTACGGGTGACATCAACCCAGTCGCCCGCGTCCTGTGTTTCGGCAAGATGTTCGACCTCAACCGGKGTRTGGCTGACGATTTTGAGCAGTTTTTTATGGCTCCAGACGTCGTCTTCGCGCGGCGCGATGTTYARRTCCCCCACMAGRATKGATTTTTCSGGYTTWTYSGCMTGRAAMYRRTCSCGCATMTCRGTSAGGTAATCSAGCTTYTGRCCRAACTTTTCGTTCACTTCCCGGTCAGGCTTGTCGCCCCCTGCCGGGACATAGAAATTATGGATCGTGACACCGTTTTCCAGCTTACCTGCGATGTGGCGGGCGTGGCCGAGGTTCACGAAATCTTCGGCCCCGGCTTCTTCAATCGGCAGCTTGGACAGGATCATCACGCCGTTATAGCCCT
The DNA here is from genome assembly GCA_002732955.1 of Marinosulfonomonas sp. GTDB lineage: Bacteria > Pseudomonadota > Alphaproteobacteria > Rhodobacterales > Rhodobacteraceae > NVTR01. The sequence continues at coordinate 32,315 of NVTR01000015.1, read as the reverse complement.
TTTGACCACGGGCAACGCGGTACTTGTAACCCATTTCGGCGAAACTTTCGGTTGGGATCAGCTCTACCGGGCTTTTGCATTCTTGCAGGCACAGGATGTCGGGGCCATGTTCGGCCAGCAATTTCAGCACCAGCGGTTCGCGCAGGCGGACAGAGTTGATGTTCCAGGTGGCCAGGGTAAAGGGCATTATTGCTCCAAATTTTATTTTTCATTTTCCAACTTAATGGCCCACGGGTAGGAATGATGCCAGTGACTTTTGCATAACGATTTTAGTAAAGGTGAAAAATTTTGGTGTACGAATCAAGCTGACCTTGAATTCCACTGCTGTTATTGTCGGAGCAAGTGTTGCGACCATGCAAACTCCTGCACAATGGTTTCATCGGGTGGTGAACGTCAACAGACCCTAATAAAGTGCCCAACAAATCTTGGCTGAAAATAGGAATATAGATTTGAATTTTACGACGGATACTTGCCTTTCTGACTTCAACTTTCAGTTCGCGAGCAGAAAAGCGATGTCGCACTATTATCCTTGGACCCGACTCTTAGGTTTTGCAGCCTTCGGCTTATTTATCTTAGCATATGGGGGAGCAGTTTACCTGAATAGAGCCTCCGACTCTGGGGACTACAACTATTTGGCGCATGGAGGATTCCTTGCCCTTTTTGCATATCTTGTCCATCTAATGTCGCGAGGACGTAAAATAGTGTCCGCCCTGCAAAATGGCACACTTAGAAACGGTACAACAACTTTGACCCTGAATGACGCGGGATACCATTCTGAGAAGTCCGGATATAGCGTCTACATAGGTTGGGAGCATTTTGATGATGCAATTGAAACCCGCGAGGGAATGATACTTCTAATTGGATTGTCTAGGTTTATGATGATCCCGAACAGCGCTTTTTCTAAGGATACGATCCCGTCAGAGATTCTTGAACAGGTTAAGGCATGGATTGCCTCGGCGAAATCCGCCAATGTGTAAAACTAGGTAATTTAGCAGTCTGACATCAGTACCAGAGCACGTTTATTTAGGCTAAAAGCGGCCCGTCCACAAAAAAAGACCCGGCACAAGGCCGGGCCAGTTCAACAGGGAGGTATCATGCCATTACCCGGACATGAGAACGGGGTCTCAAATTACTTTTGCGCTTCTTCACCCAATGGCTCCCGCGATTGGGGAAGCGTGTCATGCAACTAATCTATAACCCCCGGATTCGGTCACAAGAAGGCGAACGTTTGACGGATCTGGTTCTATTTTTTGACGAAGGCGATAGATATGGGTCTCTAATGTGTGGGTTGTGACGCCCGCATTGTAGCCCCAGACCTCATGCAGCAGCACATCGCGTGCCACTACACCTTCGGTCGCCCGATAGAGGAATTTCAAGATGTTGGTTTCTTTCTCAGTCAGGCGAATTTTCCTGTCATCCTCGGTAATTAGCATCTTTGCGGCCGGTTTGAACGTGTAGGGTCCAAGCTGGAAAACAGCGTCTTCTGACTGCTCATGCTGGCGTAGCTGGGCGCGGATGCGAGCCAGCAGAACCGGGAATTTGAAGGGTTTGGACACATAATCGTTGGCCCCGGCATCGAGACCCAGAATTGTGTCAGAGTCCGAATCATGCCCTGTCAGCATCACAACCGGGCATTTGACATTTTGTTTACGCATCCGGCGGCATAATTCGCGGCCATCGGTATCGGGCAGGCCGACATCCAGAATGATCAGATCGTATATGGCCTCTTTCGCCTTCACCATGGCGCTGGCACCGTCTTCGGCTTCGAACACATCAAAGTCTTCGGTCATCAACAGTTGTTCGCTCAGGGCTTCGCGCAGATCGTCGTCATCATCCACGAGCAGTATCTTTTTCAGGGTAGCCATCTGGGAAACCTCTTCTTTCAACTTTCATAAGACATGGAAGACCGTGGGCCTTGCTACAAGATTTACTACCAAACGTTCACGCGGAGTTGTCAAAACAGCGGCAAATGTTTCATATTCCTGCGAATACGGCTAGATCAGCCGAGTAAAAGCCCTGGATGTTACATGACACTTGCCCCGACGATTCTGGAACGACTGGCCCGCGCGCGGGCGGATCTGCGTATGGGGGTGCCGGTGGTACTGTCCGGCGAAGGCGTTGATTTACTGGCGATTGCTGCGGAAATTCTGGAGTCTGAAAGGTTAAAGGATTTACGCGCGCTGGGTACGCCGGTGCTGGCGTTGACGCGACGGCGCGCTGAGACTTTGAAGGTGCGGTGTTATGATGGCGACATTGCGCGGATAGCGGTGCCTGGTGACGTGAACGAGGGCTGGGTGGCTGACATGGCTGATCCGGCGGATGATTTGCGCGCASCGATGAAGGGGCCGTTGAATGCGCTGCGAGGCGGTAGCGCCGATGTTTATCGCGGCGCGATTGCGTTGGTTAAAGAGGCGCGGTTATTGCCTGCGGTGTTGGGGGTGGAACTGTCGGCCAACGGGGCGAAATTTGCCGCTGACAATGGGCTGACCTACGTTGATTTGGCGGAGGTTGGGTCGCTACTGACAGATAAGACTCATTTGAATCAAGTTGTTAGCGCGCGGGTACCGCTGGCCGTATCAAAGGCCGGGCGGGTGCATGTGTTTCGCCCGGAAGATGGATCAGAGGAACATTACGCGGTGGAAATCGGGCGGCCTGATCGCGCAAAACCGGTACTGGCACGGCTGCATTCAGCGTGTTTTACCGGGGATTTGCTGGGCAGTTTAAAGTGCGATTGCGGGCCTCAGTTAAGGGCGGCAATGCGCCAGATGGGGGAGGAAGGTTCAGGGGTGTTATTGTACCTGAATCAGGAAGGCCGCGGCATCGGTTTGGCAAACAAGATGCGGGCTTATTCGCTGCAAGATCAGGGGTTTGACACGGTTGAGGCCAATCACCGGCTGGGCTTTGAGGATGATGAACGGGACTTTCGGATTGGCGCGAGTATCCTGTCGGAGCTGGGGTTTTCGGCTGTTCGGTTGCTGACCAACAATCCGGCTAAGGTGTCAATGATGCAGGAAAACGGCATCGAAGTGGTTGAGCGCGTGCCGTTGAAAGTTGGTGAGAATCCGTTGAATTCRGAGTACCTGAAAACCAAGGCGRAGAAGTCGGGGCATCTTTTGTGATCACATATGAGGATGTCTGATCTTGTGATCACAAAACGWGGCTTGCGATTTCACGGSCRGTATTTCCCGTGCAGCATTGGGCGGGGTGGAATTACTGAAAACAAACGCGAAGGCGATGGGGCAACACCTGCGGGTGTGCATCACATCATCGGCTGTCTTTATCGCCCCGATCGTATCCCCTGCCCTAACGGTTGGGCCGCACCGATCCGAATTGGTGATATTTGGAGCGACGATAGTGCCGACCCGGAATACAACAATCTGAGGCACGCGCCGCATGGGTACAGCCATGAAGCGTTGCGCCGGGCCGATCCATTGTATGATCTGATCTTGCTGAGCGACTGGAACTGGCCSGATGCAACGCCGGGGCGCGGATCGGCGATATTTGTGCATCGCTGGCGCAAGCCGGGGCACCCAACGGAAGGCTGCGTGGCGCTGGATGCGGGGCATCTGCGGTGGATTGCCGGGCGATTGGTGCCGGGGACGCGGTTGGTGGTTCGTTAGCCCCGCGCGCCGAATATAGCCGATCCAACCCGGACATATGTGGCCCCCAGCGAAACCGCCGTGACGAAATCGGCGCTCATGCCCATCGACAGCTCGGCTATGCCGTTATGTTCGGCCAGTTTTGCCAGCAGGGCGAARTGCAGYGCGGGTTCCTGATCTGCGGGYGGGATGCACATCAGCCCGGCTATGTTCAGGTCCATCGCGCGGCAATCCTGAACAAACTGATCCACTTCGGACGGGGCAACGCCGGCTTTTTGCGGCTCTTCGCCRGTGTTCACCTGAATGAACAGCATCGGGCAGTGGCCGRTTTCCTGCGCCAGACGGGCGATGGTTTTRGCCAGTTTGGGACGGTCCAGCGAATGGATGGCATCAAACAGCTCAAACGCCTGGCGGGTTTTGTTGGTTTGTAACGGGCCAAGCAAATGGACGTTCACATTTTCATATTGCTCACGCCATGCGGGCCATTTACCGGCAGCTTCCTGCACCCGGTTTTCACCGAACAGGCGGTGGCCCTGTTCAAGGACTGCGGTAACCCGTTCATCGGGTTGCAGCTTGGAGACGGCGATCAGATGGCAACAACCGATTGGCCGCGAGGCGCTCTGCTCTGCTGCCCGAATTCGCGTTGTAATTTCTGCCAATGACATTTGCGTCTACTATGTGAACCGCCTGAAACCGGCGTTAATTCCGAACATAACGAAAAGAGCGGACCACTGGCCCGCTCTTTCCAATCACAATTTCCAAGAAGCTTTAGAAGCTCAGGCCAAGACCTACCGAGTAAACGTTGGAATCTGTTGCRCCAAWATCGCTAAAGCCATAACCAGCTTTCAGAGTGACGTCGTCGCTCAGGTCATAGTTCACAATGGCACCCCAACCAGAGATTGTGCCACCACCGGTGGCTTCAAATTCACCCCAGTTCATCGCAACTGTCAGCGCATCCATCGAGTAGCCGAGAGCAAAACCAGTATGCGTGCCAATAGTGTCGAAATCGGTGTAGTTCACAATAGCTGTGATATCGCCAAATGTTGCGTCAACACTGACACCAACAATATCAACAATTCCGTCGCTCTGGTAACCAAGGCCAAGGTTGACCATCGAGAACGAGTATTTAACACCAATACCAATGGCAGCGTCGCCGCCTGCACCGGAATCGTCAACCTCAGCTGACACGGCTACGCCGAAGTCACCAAAGGAATTGTCGTAACGCGCAACCTGACCATCATAAATGCCGTCAAGACCGCCGTTACCATTGTAACCGGCATGTTCCTGCACATCATTGATTGTGCCGCCGATGATGGCTTCTTTCATCGCCCAGTCCAGAGCACCGTCTGTATCACCGATGGTGATTGTGCCGAAACCACCGGAAACCCATACAGCAGCAGGACCACTAGTAGCCGGAATACCGTTTGCAAGTTCGTCCAGGTCGATGCTGGCACCAAAGGTCAGGCCATTGTCGGTTTCACCGGTCAACTTAAAGTTAACGTCCAGATCGCTCCAGAATTGCGTGTCAATTGTGTCACCGCCGACAACGCCGATTTCTGCGGAACCAGAAATATGAACACCGGTAGAAAGATCACCCGCGGCAGCAATCCCCGCGGAAGCAATTAATGCTGTAGTAGCTAGAAGAACCTTTTTCATTTGGCTTTTCCCTTAGTTTGATTCAAAAATTGTACACCTCAAGCCATATCGGTCTGAAGCAGGCATGCGGTGATGTCGCACCAACCCGGTACAAATGCAAGAACGCTGCCACCGCAGATTGCTGCTCGGACGTGACATGATGCAGCAAAGTCACATTTTTGCCATTTGACACCGCACAGCAAATCTTCTTGTGGGTTTCAAACGCCTTCGATAAACTTCGGTGAAAACTCGCGCAAGGGGTGTATTGTATGGGGCTTACAAATATTAAAGTAACTTTATTCGCGGTGGGTGCGCTGTTGGTATTGTCGGGCTGCGGCGGGGGTGGAATTGGCACCAGCCTTGGATCCCTTGGTGGGAAAATTTTCGGCGGAGGCGCGCCTGCAGTTGCTGCAAGTGAAGACATCTTTATTGAAAATGCGACAGCCGGGACGCCACCGCCAGCGCAAAGCCTGACCAGCGCACAACCGGCGCAACAGGCCTTGTTTGGGGGTTTGTTTGAGGGTTTGATTGGCGGGCGCAGCGTTGATCCGAACACCGCCATACAAGTGAACWAGTTTATCTGGTCGGCGTCGCTGGACGTGTTGAACTTTCTGCCCTTGCAGTCAGCGGACCCGTTTACCGGGGTGATTGTGACGGGATTTGGCACACCACCGGGTGGTGGRCGTGCATATCGGGCTACGGTTTTCATAAGCGATTCGGCTTTGGATGCCAGATCACTGAATGTTTCGCTGAATACCCGGGGCGGCCCGGCAAGTGCGGCGACTGTACGCGCGCTTGAGGATGCGATCCTGGCACGGGCGCGCCAGCTACGGATTGGTGGCAGCTAGCACTGGACCCGGTTGAACGACTAAAATACGACAGCGCCGGGTTTGTCCCGGCGTTTTTATGATGAAGGACCGATAACATGTCGCGCTATGATGCGAGTTCCATTGAGACGAAATGGCAAAAGGTCTGGCAGGACGCCGGCACGTTYGTAGCCACCCGCGAGGGCGGCAAGCCAAAGTATTATGTTTTAGAGATGTTTCCGTATCCTTCCGGGCGCATCCATATGGGGCATGTGCGCAACTATACGATGGGCGACGTYGTGGCGCGCTATAAGATAGCCACMGGKCAYAAYGTKCTGCACCCGATGGGCTGGGACGCGTTCGGGATGCCGGCGGAAAATGCGGCGATGGCGTCGGGCGGGCATCCGAAAGAATGGACCTATCAGAATATCGCCGACATGAAGGCGCAGATGAAGCCGATGGGCTGGTCTCTGGACTGGAGCCGCGAATTTGCGACCTGTGATCCGGAATACTACGGCCAGCAGCAGAGCATGTTCATYGAYTTYATGGAKAARGGKCTGGTSTAYCGCAAAGAGGCGGTGGTGAACTGGGATCCGGTGGATATGACCGTGCTGGCGAATGAGCAGGTGATTGACGGCAAGGGCTGGCGRTCGGGCGCGCAGGTYGAGCGGCGTGAGTTGACGCAGTGGTTCTTTAAGATCAGCGATTATTCCGAGGAATTGCTGGAAGCRATYGATCATCTGGATAACTGGCCTGCCAAGGTSAAGCTGATGCAGMGCAACTGGATCGGYAARTCYCGTGGGATTGAAATACCGTTTCATCTGGTTGAGCCGGTGCATGGGATATCGGAMGTGGTTTGTTATTCCACCCGCCCGGAYACGATGAATGGTGCGAGCTTTGTGGCGATTTCGTCGGATCATCCGCTGGCGAAGGCGTTAGAGGGTAATTCGGCTGAGGTGGCGGCGTTCTGCGCCGAGTGTCGCAAGATGGCGACCACCGAAGAGGCGATGGAAAARGCSGAAAAGCTGGGSTTTGATACYGGSTTGGTGGTTCRKCATCCGACTGAGGACGGCAAAGAGTTACCGGTCTGGATTGGAAATTTTGTGCTGATGGATTATGGCACCGGCGCCGTTTTCGGTGTGCCTGCCCATGATCAGCGCGATCTGGATTTTTCGCGCAAGTATGATCTGCCGGTGCGCAATGCGTTTTATATGCCCGGTGTTGAGGTTGAAGTTGGCAATGAGGCACTGGTWCCSSCSAAAACCGAGGTGGTRCAGTTYAYTGATCACTTTGCTGGCGTCGRTCTGGTYAGTTCTCAGGATGCAATYGACGCGACAATTGAYTGGTTTGAGGCCAAAGGGCTGGGAACCGGCATGGTCAAGTACCGCCTGCGCGACTGGGGGCTGAGCCGTCAGCGTTATTGGGGTTGTCCTATTCCGGTGGTGCATTGTGATACCTGCGGTGTGGTGCCGGAGAAGAAGGAAAACCTGCCGGTGGTTCTGCCGGACGATGTGACGTTTGATCTGCCGGGAAATCCGCTGGACCGGCATGCCAACTGGCGGGACGTTGATTGCCCAAGCTGTGGCAAGCCAGCAAAGCGCGAAACCGACACGATGGATACGTTTGTGGATTCATCGTGGTATTTTGCGCGGTTTACGGCCCCGCGCGCTGAAACGCCGACTAATCTAGAAGATGCTGCATACTGGATGAATGTTGACCAGTATATTGGCGGTATTGAGCATGCAATTTTGCATTTGCTGTATTCGCGGTTCTTTGCGCGGGCGATGAATATCTGCGGGCATCTGCCTGATACGGCAATTGAGCCGTTTGAAGCGTTGTTTACGCAGGGGATGGTGACGCATGAGATTTACCAGACCACGGATGCCAAGGGGCGAGCTGTTTATCATCTACCAGAGGATGTAATTTGGAAAGATGGCCGGGCATTCGTGAATGAACCGGTAACCCTACAGGGTGAAGCTGTGACAGTTGGCGGCGAACCGGTAACTGTTCTGGTCGAGGTTATCCCATCCGCCAAAATGTCAAAATCAAAGAAAAACGTCGTCGATCCGGCGAATATAGTACGTGATTACGGAGCGGATACGGCGCGCTGGTTTGTTTTGTCGGACAGTCCGCCCGAGCGGGACGTGGAATGGTCCGCGTCGGGGGCCGAGGCCACGGCGAAGTTCCTGAACCGGATCTGGGTGCTGTCGGATAAGATTTCCGGGATGGACGCGGGCGCAGCAGGCAACGGTGACGCTGATCTGGAACGCGCGATGCACCGGGCTATTTTTGAAGTGACGCAAAGCATTGATACATTTGCGTTCAACAAGGCTATCGCTAACATTTACGAATTCTCTAACGTATTGGGGAAATCCAAAGCTGGGTCCGAAATGCAGGTGCTGGCGGTACGCACGCTGGCGCAATTGATGGCGCCGTTTACACCGCATCTGGCGGAAGAAATCTGGGCTCTGCATGGTGGCGCCGGGCTGGTTGCAAACGCGGATTGGCCGGTGGCGGATGAGAGCTTGTTGGTTGAGGATAATGTGACCCTGCCAATCCAGATCAACGGCAAACGGCGGGCGGAAATCASSRTGNYGMRWGASRYKCYRAAAGAAGAGGTTGAAAAAATCGTGCTGAGCAATGATGCTGTGTTGCGTGCACTGGATGGTGGCACACCTAAAAAACTGATCGTTGTTCCGGGACGGATTGTGAATGTCGTTATCTAGAATTACCCTTGGATTTGTTCTGATCCTGTTTACTGCCCTTGCAGGTTGTGGCTATACGCCTGCTTTCGCGCCAAACGGCGCGGCGAATGAACTGCGCATTCTGGTGGCAATGGACGCCCCAAGTAATCGCAACGAATTTGATCTGGTCGGGCAGTTGGAACAACGGCTGGGGCGCGCCGCTACACCTCGTTTTCGGTTGTCCTATAAGATAGACACATCCAAAGACGGTGTAGGTGTTACCCCCGAACAAGAAATCGTGCGGTTTAATATCTTTGGTAAGGTGCGTTTCASCCTGACAGACATTGCCACCGGGGCGGTWTTRACCAGCGGCAGTACCGATACATTTACCGGCTATTCGGTTGGTTCGGTCGATGTGACAGCGACGCCGCCGGGTACAAACGCAACCATCGCCACCTTGGCCGCAGAACGTGACGCCGAAGCGCGCCTGATGGTGGCATTGGCGGATCAGATCGTGACCCAATTGATTGCGACCTCGGGGACCTGGGCGCGATGAAGCTATCACCGCGCGATGCCGGTGGATATTTTGCCAGACCTGACGCGAACAAGACCGGGCTGTTGATATACGGCATGGATGCGATGCGGGTGGCGTTGAAACGTCAGCAGGTAATCGCGGCACTGGTCGGCGAAAAAGGCGATGAAGAAATGCGCCTGACGCGGATTGCGGCGGCGGATTTGCGCAAAGACCCGGCATTGCTGTTGGACGCGATCAAAGGCCAGAGCTTTTTCCCCGGACCGCGGGTGGCTTTTGTTGAAGACGCAGGCGACGGGCTGGCCAAAGTCATTGGGCCCGCGCTGGATGACTGGCAGGCGGGGGACGCGCAGGTAATCGTGACCGCMGGATCACTGAACGCGCGMTCAGTTTTGCGGAAATTGTTTGAGGGGCATGGCAATGCTTACGCGGTTGGCATCTATGATGATCCGCCGAGCCGGGGTGAAATAGAGGCCGATCTGAAGCGGGCTGGTTTGAACGGCGTTGATGATGACGCGATGCAGAATATCGTGGAACTGTCGCGCGTACTTGATCCCGGCGACTTGCGGCAAACCATCGAAAAACTCGCACTGTATAAGCTGAGCGATGCGGGGCCGGTGACTACCGAAGATGTGATTGCCTGCGCCCCTGTCAGCACCCAGGCGGCGCTGGACGATGTGCTGAACTGCGTCGCCGAGGCGCGTGACGGCGAGATTGGACCGATTATTCGCAAGCTGGAGGGGCAGGGCATTCAGCCTGTGGGCCTGTGCATTGGGGCGACCCGGCATTTTCGCACGCTGCACGCAGCGGCGAGCGATCCGGCGGGSSKWRSKGCWGGKCKSSSSCRSKYKCSKCCWYCGRYYWMTSRKMSMCNNCGCGACCGSMWSNGCAGGYNGGCGMAAAGCTGGGGAATGCGCAAGCTGGAGCTTGCGATGCAGATGCTGACGGATACTGATCTGAAACTACGTTCCAGCGCCAAGGCACCGCAGATGGCGGTGATGGARCGCACWTTGATACGGCTGGCCATGTTGGGGAAACGCTGAATGTATACTGTWATTGGAAGTCTGAGATCGCGGACATTACGGGTGTTGTGGCTGTTGGAAGARCTGGGTGTGGCCTATGAGCATTTGCCCGCTTCACCCGGATCGGATCAGGTGCGGGCACATTACTCAACGGGCAAGGTGCCGGTGTTGTTGGAGGGTGAACATGTATTCACCGATTCTGTGGCGATCATGACCTATCTGTCTGATAAGCATGAACAGTTTACGTTCAAGGCGGGAACACCAGAGCGCGCCATTCAGGACGGGCATACCAACTTTCTGGTGGATGAATTTGATGGCATCCTGTGGACGGCGGCGCGCCATAGCTTTGTGCTGCCAGAGGAACACCGGGTTCCCGCGGTAAAAGACAGCCTGAAATGGGAGTTTGAGCGCAGCCAGAAACGGCTGGTGGAACGGCTGGGCAGCAATCCGTTTTTGATGGGTGAGGTGATGACTATTGCCGATATTCTGGCAGTACATTGTGGCGGCTGGGCGATCACGGCGAAGTTCCCGGTCACCGAGCCGGTATTTCGTGATTACATTGAGCGGTTGCGTGCAAGGCCAGCGTTTGTTCGGGCTATGGATCGGGATGGTTGAGGGGCGGAACCTGGGGCGTTAGCCTTCATCCGGGTTCGCAGGGATTCAGCCTTGACTGACGATCAGCCAAACACCCAGTATGCCTGTGAGCGCCCCAAGCCATGAAAACAAACCCGGTCTGGATCTGCCGATAACCCAAACCAACGGCAAGATGATAAGGGGTGTTGTCGTGGACAAAGTGGACACAATGCCAACCGGCCCGGTTGCAAGCGCATAGAGCTGCAAAGTCATACCAAGACCCGGYCCAATCACCGCAACCAAGAGGACTTGCCGAGCAACGGATATGTTCATGTTTCGTATTTTGTCCCTGTTTTTCCGGGACATAAGGGTGGGTAGCAACAGGCTGACCGCACCCGCGGCTGATCTTACGGCTGTCGCGGAAATCGGATCCGTTCCCTGTAGCATCACAGGGGCAGCGATCAGAACACTGCCAGCCTGCATAAGTGCTGCAGCTACGCCAAACAATACCCCCGTCACCAGGCCACCCTTATCACCCGAAAAACGGCTAAGGGCAGACGCGTTACGCGATACGATCGCCAATAATATTCCAGCTAGTACGACGCCGGTGCCAAGCAGCGACAGCCCGCTCACGACTTGACCAAGGATCAGGAAGCCCAACAACAATGCAAACGGCGCGGTTGCTGTATTTAGCAGCGTTTGAAGCTGTGGGCCGATACGTGCGAGCGCTGAATATCGAAATGTATCCGCAAGAAACACACCCAATACACCGGATATGACCAGCAATCCGATATCGGAAACCTGCATCGTTGTATCGAAACCCGTGATCAGCGTGTATGCGGCGAAACCGATTGCCGCTATGGCCATTCTGACGAAACTAAACGCAACAACCCCCAGGGCGCGAACGGCGTCGTAGGCAAGCAAACTTGTCAGCGCAAAGCATGTAGCGGTGCCAAGGGCTGCAAACACCCATAAAGAATCCACTGTTCAACGCCCTTTCAAAGTTTAGATGTCCAGTTTGCCGCGTGTTCACCGGCCCATTTACCGGTGGCAAGGCATGCGGTGAGCAGGTAGCCGCCGGTCGGGGCTTCCCAGTTCAGCATTTCTCCGGCGGCGAAAACGCCGGGAATTTTGTGCAGCATCAGGCCTTTGTCCAGAGCGTCCCATGCGACGCCGCCTGCGGTGGATATGGCTTCGTCGATTGGGCGCAGGCCAGCGTGTTTTATCGGCAGGTTTTTGATCAGGTGCGCGAGCGCCGCACCCTCTGGTAGCGGGCGGCCAAATTCCATCAGCAGCGCCAATTTGGCGGCGTCCAGATGCAGGGCTTTGCGCAGGCGGTTGGTCAGGGCGGTTTTGCGTTTGGCGCTGCTCAGGCGTTGCAGGATGCGCKCCKCTGACCAGTCGGGCATCAGGTCTATCGTCAGGGGTTCACCCATGCGCACGGCGCGTGACATGGTGTAGATGCCGCCGCCCTCCAGTCCTTGTTTTGAGACGATAAATTCGCCCCGGCTGGATTGTTTACCGGCGCGCAAAGCCACGCCTTTTACCGGTGCGCCAAAATGGCGGGCCATGTGGCTGGACCAGTCCACCTTGATGCCTGCATTGGCCGGGGCAAAGGGGGCCAGTTCAACGCCGCGTTCAGAAAGCCAGGGCGCCCATGCCCCGTCTGAGCCAAGGCGGGACCAACTGGCGCCACCAAGGGCCAATACGGTGACTTTTGGGTGCAGGAYGRTGTTGCCKTSKGGKGTGGCAAACWGAAAGCCGCCRTCCGACCAACCCTGCCARCGCCAGCGGGTTCTGAGYTGCACATTCARCCCGGCCAGCCTGACCATCCATGCCCGCAGCAGGGGTGAGGATTTCATGGTTTTTGGAAAAACGCGGCCAGAGGTGCCGGTGAATACTTCCTGCCCCAGATCACGCGCCCAGTTTTGTACTGCTGTGTTGTCAAAGCCCGTCAGGATGTCGCGCAGCGGTTCGGAACCTTCGAAATAGTTGGGCAGGAATTTTTCGAACGGTTCATCTTTGGTCAGGTTCAGACCTGATTTACCGGCCATCAGCAATTTGCGCCCGACGGATGGTTTGGCTTCGACCAGCGTTACCAACCGCCCGGTCTGCGCCAGTTCCTGTGCAGCCATCAGGCCCGCCGGACCAGCGCCTATTACCAGTGCGTCGGTCAACGGATCAGTCCTTTGATAGCAGCGATATGATCTGTGCTCGCATTTAGGGCATCGTACGCCAGTTCTGATACGGTTTGCTCCAGAAATTCCGGGTCAACAACACGTTCGACCAACCCCCAGTTAAGGGCATCATCGGCGGTGATTTTTTGTCCCGCCATCAGAATCATTTTCGCCCGTGCCGGACCGATTAGTGCCGCCATTCGTATCGGATCAGAAGGCTGCGGCAGAAAGCCGAGCTTCATCACCGGGTAGAAAAATTTTGCACCCCTAACAGCCACACGCATATCGCAGGCYAACACCATGCCAAACGCGCCACCAGCAAGGGTTCCGTTCAGAGCCGCAATGGTCAGGCAAGGCAGTTCACTAATGCTCCCCGACAGGGTTTCCCACAGATCGCTGGTGGCCAGCCCTGCGCGCGCTTCATCCAGATCAGCGCCTGCGCTGAAGGTTTTTCCGGTGCCGGTAAGCACCATTACGCGGGTGTTTTGCCGGGCGTCCTGAACGATGCCTATCAGGTCTTGCAGCATTGCACTGGTCAGGGAATTTGCCTTTTGCGGGCGGTTTAGCGTGATACGCAACATAGCCCCCTGTTTATCAACGTTGATCATTGTATTTAGACGGCTTTCTTTGATATATGAGCAGATATGGCACGGTTTTAAGGCCCATTTACAAGTTTTAACAGGCCACAATCATGTTCTTGCTCTGCCTAAAACTTGACCCAATGTGCTGCAACACGGTACCTGAGTAGTGTATTMAGAGCAGGATCCCCAATGACAAATCATTTTTCAAAACCGCTGGCCCTTGGTGCCGCAATCGCTTTTGTTCTTCCTTCCACCGCATTTGCTGAAGTAACAGCATCGCAGGTTTGGGAAAGCTGGAAGACTTACGGCGAAACGTTTGGCCAGACAATTTCGGTTGGCTCGGAAGAGATCACCGGCGATGCGCTTATCCTCCGTAACGTAACCATGTCGGTTGATATGCCGGAGGGTTCAGCATCAGGAACCATGGAATTACTGGAATTTCGCGAACGTGGCGATGGTACGGTTGCTGTGACCATGTCACCGGATTTCCCGTTTTCGATGACATTTGATCCAAATGATAGTGAAGCGATCGATATGGCGATGATCATACGTCAGTCGGGTATCAGCATTATTGCGTCAGGTGATGCAGACAACATTTCGTTTGATTATCTTGCCGCGGAAGTCAGTGTTGCGATCGATAAATTGATTGTCGACGGCGTTGATCTGGATGCGGATATAGAATTTGCGTTGTTCGATGTCGATGGTAAGTACAATCTGACCTACGGCGAAAATGACACCTATCAAAGCCAGTTGTCGGCGGCAAATGCTGCCCTGAAGCTTGGGTTTACGGACCCGGACGAAGGCGGTCGTATTCTTATGACAGGGACGCTAAAGGATCTTCGCACCAATTCCACTGCTTCGATACCTTCTGATTTTGAGATGGAAGACCCGGCGGCAATGTTTACCAGTGGGTTTGATGTTCAGGGTGGGTTTTCATCAGGTGCGTCAAGTTTATCTGTAGACCTGAAAGGTACGTCTGACGCCTTTTCGCTGACGTCTACTGCTGAATCCARCGCCTTAGATTTTGCCATGGTGGACGGTTCAATCAGCTATGGTGGGACAGCGACGGGTTTGAACTATGTGCTGAAATCCCCTGCACTGCCATTCCCTGAATTGACAATGTCGATGGCGGAAACCGGGTTTAAYTTTCTGATGCCTTTGCAACAGTCRGATGAGCCGAGTGATTTTGCCTTTATGTTGAAATTCGCCAATCTGGAAGTCAGTAATGTCATATGGAATATGCTTGATCCGGCAGAAATGATGCCGCGCGATCCGGCGACAATTATCATGGATATTTCTGGCCAGATGAGCTGGTTGATCGACATARTGGACCCGGCACAGGCAGATAATTTCGACGAAGAAACCCCGGCCGAGATTTACAACCTGTCGATTAATGACATTACGGTATCAGCCGTTGGCGCGGAAATTACCGGTTCGGGTGATTTCACTTTCGACAATACTGACCTGGAGACATTCGACGGGATGCCAGCACCAACAGGTGCCATCAATATGCAAATCGTCGGCGTTAACGGATTGYTGGATACGCTGATCCAGATGGGTCTGTTGCCAAACGAGCAGGCAATGGGCGCACGAATGATGCTGGGGCTGTTTGCACGGCCCGGCGAGGGTGAAGACACGCTGGTCTCAACCATCGAAGTGAATGGTGACGGATCGGTTTTCGCCAATGGGCAGCAGTTGAAGTAACCGCCGCTTTCTTGAAAATACAGGGCCGCGCAACAGGTTTGCGCGGCCTTTTTCYATGGAACGCCTTGCGAAGCTGYCCRGTGCCAATTACCTGTTTGGGAGCATCCAAAAACAAGGCCAGCACCCCATGCCCCAGTCTCTTTCTGATCTGACTCAGTCGCTGTTAAAGGCAGCCCAGCTTGCCGGTGCCGATAATGCCGATGCGATCGCGGTGGATGGCACATCGCTGTCTATTGATGTGCTGAACGGCAAGCTGGAACATGCAGAGCGGGCAGAGGGCGTGGATATTGGCCTGCGGGTTCTGGTGGGACAGCGCCAAGCCTGTGTTTCTGCGTCTGATACCAAAGCCGGAACTATTACCACAATGGCAGAACGCGCAGTGGCCATGGCCAAGGAGGCGCCCGAGGACGGCGATATTGGGCTGGCAACGCCGGACCAGTTTGCGACGTCGTGGGACATCGCGGCGCTGGAAATGGCMGAYCCSKSRGATGAGCCGGAACCGGATCAATTGCAGATGGATGCGCAGGCAGCAGAGGCGGCGGCGCTTGAAGTTGCCGGTGTTTCGCAAGTRCAGGCCGCGTCAGCCGGKTAYAGCCGCAATGCTATCCATCTGGCGACCAGTGCCGGGTTTTCCGGTGGTTATACCCGCACCAGTCAGGGGTTGTCCTGCGTTGCAATCACCGGCAGTGGCACGGATATGGAGCGGGATTATTACGGCGATTTTCGGATTTACCGCGATGATCTGATCAGCCCGGAGGAAATCGGGCGCATCGCCGGCGAGCGCACGGTGGAACGCGCTGGCGCACGCAAGCCCAAAACCGGGGCGTATCCGGTGCTGTTTGATGAACGTATTGCGTCTTCGCTGATCGGGCATTTGCTGGTGGCGATTAATGGCAGCTCGATCGTGCGGGGCTCTTCCTGGGCGCGYGATYTGCTGGAWCAACAGGTGTTRCCSGMRGGSYTGTCGATTGTTGAAGACCCGCATCGGCCACGCGCTTCCAGTACCCGGCCATATGACGGTGAAGGCCTGCCAACGGCGCGCCGGGTTATCGTGGATAACGGTGTGCTGACCGGCTGGACTCTGGATCTGGCGACMGCGCGYAARCTGGGGATGCARTCRACGGCAAATGCGTCGCGTGGCACATCTGCGCCGCCCAGCCCAACCACCGGGAATGTCACCCTTACCCAAGGCCGTGCAAGCCGCGATGCTTTGYTGCGTGATATGGGCACCGGGTTGCTGGTAACGTCTATGATCGGTTCATCCATCAACCCCACCACCGGGGATTATTCCCGTGGCGCGTCCGGGTTCTGGGTGGAAAATGGTGAAATTGCCTATCCGGTGAACGAATGCACGATTGCCGGTAATCTGCGTGATATGTTGAARTCGATCACACCGGCCAATGACGCCCGTTTGCATCTGTCTCGTGTGGTGCCATCGCTGTTGGTTCAGGGGCTTACCCTTGCCGGAGAGTGACCTAGCCCTATTGATTGAAGCAGCGAAAGCAGCGGGTGAGGTTGCCACGCCCTTTTGGCAACAATCCCCCAAGACCTGGGAAAAAGATGAAGGTGCCGGGCCGGTGACCGAGGCCGATCTGGCGGTAAACGATATGCTKGCSGATMRKTTGCGYRCMGCSCGSCCKGATTATGGYTGGYTRTCGGAAGAAASCGAAGATARCGCCGAMCGGCTGGAAAAAGAGCGGGTKTTTATCGTCGATCCRATTGACGGCACGCGTTCATTTATCGCCGGGGAAAAGACCTGGGCGCACTCACTTGCGGTGGCTGAAAAGGGCCGGGTGATTGCAGGCGTTGTGTATCTGCCGTTGCGRRACAAGATGTATACCGCATATGCAGGGGGTGGCGCRTTTTTGAACGGCGCGCCAATAAACCCATCGGGTCGGGAAGATATTACAGACGCAGCAGTTCTTTGCGCGCGCTCCAACTTGACACCGGTGCATTGGCAGGGCGGTGTGCCACCGGTAAAATGCCATTTTCGCGCGTCACTGGCGTATCGTGTGGCGTTGATTGCCGAGGGACGGTTTGATGCGATGATGACCCTGCGTGATACATGGGAATGGGACGTGGCCGCTGGTGTGCTGATTGCGAACGAAGCCGGGGCTGGTGTAGCGGATCGGTTTGGACAGGCGCCGGTTTTCAACAATCCGCACCCGGCGATCCCCGGCTTGATTGCTGGCACCAGGGCTRTGCAGGCCGWGCTGCTTGAAAGACTGGCCTGAAACACCCGGATTTCAGTGTGCTTCTTGACCCTTGCTGGCATTAACGTAGTTTACCCGCGAAACCCTATAAACAGCCACGGAGGCCCTATGACACAACGCCTGCACCTCGTCTTTGGCGGAGAGTTGATCGATCCGTCGAAAAACGCATTCAAGGACGCCGAAGACATCCATATTGTCGGTATATTTCCGTCCTATGAAACCGCGTTTAACGCCTGGAAATCAGAAGCACAGCGCACGGTCGACAATGCCCACATGCGGTATTTCATAGCCCATCTTCACCGGTTGCGCGATGAAGGTTCTGAGGCGTCCTCAACCGAAGAGCTTGAGGGCTGAACCAGAGAAATAATATGGGTTTTTCCCTTACTCTCTATCAATATCTAAACCCCGGCAGAGTCCGGGGTGGCTTGCATGTGGATACGGCTACCGCTGTGCCCCGCCCGCCCGGTACGTTGGTGTGGATACATGCCCCGCGCAGGGACGATCATGGGGTGGTGGCTGAGCTGATGAACCGCCTGAATGATCGTGACCCCGATCTTTGGTTCCTGCTGACAACTGACGGGGTTATTCCTCAGGATCTGCCGGATCAGTGTTTTCATCAGGTGCTACCGCCGGACGCCAGATCAGCTGCAAGCRGTTTCGTGGAGCATTGGAAACCAGACGCAATGGTTTGGGTGTCAGGGACGCTGTATCCGGTGTTCATAAATACGGCRGCWAGCGCCGGAATTCCGCTAATGCTGGTGGATACGGGCGCTGCGTATGAGGCCTCCGGCGGCAAGTGGTATCTGCCGGGGCTTACCCGAAATACCTTGCAAAAATTTRACGCTATTCTAAGCGGCGATGAGGCGACAACACTGGCGCTGATTTCAGCCGGGGCGCGTCGCAATAAGGTTCATACCACCGGCACATTGGAACTGGGGATCAGCGCCCTGCCCTGCAATGAAGCTGAGTGGGAGATGATGACCCAACTGGTCGCCACGCGTCCGATCTGGCTGGCCGCTGAAATTGATCAGGTTGAGCTGGGTTCAGTGATTGCCGCCCATGGGCAGGCGATGCGACGTTCGCACCGTTTGTTGCTGATCATCGTGCCTGCAGGCGGCGAGGATCTGGACGCCTTCACCCACGCACTTGAAGAGCAAAACCTGAACTTTGCACGGCGGAGTGAGGGTGGTGAACCGGATACGCAAACCCAAGTGTACCTRGCGGACACCAATGGGGAAATGGGTCTGTGGTACCGCCTGGCACCGGTGGCCTATATTGGTCAGACTCATAGTGGTCGCAACGGTACCAGCCCCGATCCATTTGAGGCAGCGGCCCTTGGATCAGTGGTTATACATGGGCCCGCATTATCGCCGCATCAGGTCGCGTATAATCGACTGGAACGGGCCGGTGCTTCACGTTTTGTTGCGCATCTGGGCGAACTGGCMCACGCGATTGAATCAGTGCTGTCACCGGACAGGGCAGCGATGATGGCCCACGCCGCATGGCAAATCAGTACCGCCGGGGCCGAAGCGATGGAAGAGACATTGGAAACACTTGCAAGTGTGCTGGACCTGCAACCGGAGGAAATCGAATGAAACGCCCCGGTTTCTGGGATCGCCCGGCCGCAAGCCCCGGCTGGCAGGCACGGGTTTTGGCCCCGGTGGGTGCGCTATATGCTATGGCCACCGCCGCGCGTGTTGCCCGTGGTCCGGGGCTGCACGCGAATGTTCCGGTGATCTGTGTTGGCAATCTGAACCTGGGAGGTACCGGAAAAACGCCGACGGTTATTGCGCTGATTGAGCGGCTGACGGCACGTGGATTGGAACCGCATGTGGTATCGCGGGGCTATGGTGGGTCAATGCCCGGCCCGGTACAGGTGGATGAACGTCAGCACAGCGCAGCCGAAGTCGGAGACGAACCGCTGCTACTGTCTGCATTTGCGAGCACCTGGGTATCAAAGGACCGCGCCGACGGGGTTCGGGCGGCGCAAGCTGACGGCGCACAGGTGATATTGCTGGATGACGGGTTTCAGAATCCGGCCGTGGCCAAAGATTTTTCGATCATTGTGGTCGATGCAAAACACGGGTTTGGCAATGGCAGGGTTGTCCCTGCCGGCCCACTGCGGGAACCAGTTCGGGTGGGTTTGAAGCGCGCGGATATGGTGTTGGTTATTGGCAGYGMCAGCGAACAGGTGGTGTTTGCCGATAACTGGGGTGCGGGGATACCCTGCCCCAAAATAAGCGGTGAATTGTTGCCGCTRCCGACCGGTATGGACTGGCACGGTTTGAACGTCCTCGCCTTTGCGGGCATTGGGCACCCGGCCAAGTTTTTCGCTACTTTGCGCAATCTCGGGGCCAACCTGATCCGGGCGGAAGCACTGGACGATCACCAACCACTGAATGGTACCCTGATGAAACGTCTGGAAATTGAAGCGGGCGCTTTGAACGCACAGTTGGTTACAACCGAAAAAGACGCTGTACGCCTGCCCAAGGCATTTCGCCAAAAGGTTCTGACACTGCCGGTTCGGTTGGAATTAGCCGACTGGTCAGAAATCGAAGCGAAACTGACCAGTCTTGGATTGCTGGGCAGGTAGCCCCTATTCGGCCAGTTTTACGTCCARTGCGGCAGCAAAATCAGCGTAGTTCATGTTGCCRAAACTTTCACCATTGATGATAAAACTAGGTGTTGAGTTGATGTCATCKRMYKGAGCGTTTTTCTGATAGAGCGCAACCATCGCTTGCGCCTTATCRTTGTCACTCAGGCATACATCCWGTTCAGTATCCGTTAGACCAGCTGATTTACCAATCTGGCGAAGATTGCCTGCGATAACCGCTGGATCACTGCTGGCAGTCCATTCGGATTGCTGTTCATAGATCAGATCGGCAATTCCAAAATAACGATCCGGCCCACCACAGCGCGCAATAATGCCGGCCCAAAGGCCAAAACGATCAAAGTACACTTCACGGTAAATAAAATTTATCTTGCCGGTATCAATATAGTCCCGCGTCAGATCTTTCAGAACGCTGCTGTGGAAATTTTTGCAATGCGGACAAGTGAAAGAAGCGTATTCAATRACCGTAACTTTGGCATCCGGGTTACCGATGGACATTTCCAGTACCCCGGAAGTGTCTATGTCAGCGTTCTGGGCGTTAGCTGCAGCGATGCCTGGGCCGGGTTCWGGTGCTAGTTTTACGAACCAGATTGCGCCAACAGCACCAAGAGCAACAACCAGTGTAACGATCATAAGAAGGGAGCGGTTCATTAGGATACCTTTTTAACGTTTTGCACGGGATAGAACGTTTTTACCCAGTTCTTCAAGCGCCGTTCGCAGCAAGCCGCTGTCAATTCCCTTTGTGGCGTCTTTTGCATTGGCGGTGATTTTCGGGTCCAAAGGGCCGGGTTTGGCTGCTGGGGCAGGTGTAAATGCCACCTGGCCCTCTGCAAACCCGGTCGGTGCTGTTTGGGTAATATGGATGCGCGATATCGCCGCATAGCCATAACAGGCGTTAACCTTATCACGGATTTTCGGCAATTCAGCYTGCAACAACGGTGCCTGCGCGCCAGTTGTCAGGACTGTCAGGGTCGCMCCRAAMCCGCCCTGCGCATAGCTAACCTTAACCGGCAGCGCGGTGCGGGCGGTTTCTTTACCAACAATATCAGCCCAATGGGTCAACAGCCGCGACACGGCAAAWCCRCGGGATTCGCCAAGYCGGTTAATCTGGCCCTGAAGCAGGCTCGAAGTCCGTTCAAAGCCGCGCATGCGGTGTTTTGCGCTTGGATGTGGTTGCTTGTTCATTGCTGGCGGGTCCCGTGTTAGGGCTATTTTAAACAATGAAGGCGGCCATGCCAGTTAAAAGCAACTCAAGGGCTATAGGTTTGCGCGATAATCAGCTCAGCAGGTTATTGTTGAGTTGGTATGATGTCCATGCGCGCGAAATGCCCTGGCGGGTTGGACCGCATTTGCGTTTGGCTGGGGTTGTCCCCGATCCCTACCGTATCTGGCTGTCGGAAATCATGTTGCAACAGACCACTATTGCCAGCGTTAGAGCCTACTATTTGCGGTTTATAGAACGCTGGCCGACGATTGGTGATTTGGCTGATGCTGAAGACGGCGATGTCCTGGCCGAGTGGGCGGGTCTGGGATATTACGCGCGGGCGCGCAATTTGCTGAAATGCGCRCGGGTGGTTCAGGGKKWMMKKGMKSGSRYRYTSSCKRRSMMTTRTYKKKMRCTSTKSRWWYWKYSRSRMWYYRRYSCHWATWSRSMKRYKGYSRWKKCYGCGATTGCTTACGACCACCCGGAAACGGTTGTGGACGGCAATGTAGAACGGGTAATSGCACGGTATTTCGCTGTGTTAGACACTATTGATATTGCAAAACCGGTGCTTGTTGAACATGCGAGGCGATTGACGCCTAAGCGTCGAGCAGGGGATTATGCGCAAGCTGTGATGGATCTGGGCGCGACTGTTTGCACGCCGAAATCCCCAAGTTGTGGCGCCTGTCCGTGGCAGGCGGGGTGCCGAGCCTATACGCAGGATCTGGTGGCCGAGTTACCACGCAGAAAGACCAAAACGGTGAAGCCAACCCGCTATGGTGTGGCCTATTTAGCCTATCGCTCGGACGGGACCTGGCTGCTGGAACGACGCGCTGACAAAGGGTTACTTGGCGGCATGCTCGGTTGGCCGGGGGCCGCGTGGGGGGAMGATGCGCTTGAGTTGCCTCCGGTAGCGGCTGATTGGATCGACCCAGAGGTTGAGGTGAAACATACGTTTACGCATTTCCATCTGCGACTGGCGTTGCGAATTGGAAAAGTTTCTCAGGGTATTARGCCAGAAATCGGCACGTTTTTGACGCCGAATCAGTTTCAGCGCTCAGACCTTCCCACGGTGATGCGCAAGGCCTATGATATTGCCAGTAGTCACGCCGAAACTCRCGAAATGTGATACTAATGCARGGGAAAGTAATGATTCCGGCCAAATCCGTCGCAAGAATTARTAACGCGCTGCCGTTCTGGATGTCACTGGCGCTGATCCCAGTGGTGCTGTTCGCGGCAACGCAGGGCGGCTGGGCGCTGATCCTGCCAGTGTTAAGTACAATCGGATTGTTCTCGATTCTGGACGCCTTTGTGGGTCTGAATATTGAAGACGCTGACCTTGAAACCAGCGAAGATCAGCTTTTCTGGTATCGCCTGATCACGCTGGCATGGTTTCCGATCCAGCTGATCCTGATCTATGGGCTGATCTGGTATGTGACCGTGACCGATCACCTGACAGGGTGGGAAAAGGTATTTCTGTTCTTCGGTGTTGGTCAGATTTCCGGCGCTGTGGGCATCGTTTATGCCCATGAATTGATGCACCAGAAAAACAAAWTTGAGCGCTGGCTGGCGGACCTGTTGCTGGGGCTGGTGATGTATGGSCATTTCCGATCCGAACATTTGCTGGTGCATCACCGCTATGTCGCTACCCCAAAAGAYCCTGTAACCGCGCGGTACAATGAAAATTTCCACCGCTTCCTTTTCCGGGTGCTGTACCAGTGCTGGTTTTCTGCATTTGGGGCAGAACGCCAAATGCTGGCCCGAAAAGAGTTGCCATGGTGGGACGCCAGCAATCCATTCTGGCGCTATTGGGGTTTGCAGGCACTGTTCATGTTGCTGGCGATGATCACTGGTGGCTGGGTTGGTTTGGGGCTGTTTTTATATCAGGCAGCGGTGGCGATCTGGTATCTGGAGCTGACTAATTATGTTGAGCATTACGGGCTGACTCGCAAACATCTGGGCGGTGGTAAATATGAACATACCAAGCCGCATCATTCGTGGAACGCGGCGCAAAAGGCATCCAACTGGCTGCTGATCAACCTGCAACGGCATTCGGATCATCACTATAAGCCTGACCGTCGATTTCCCTTGCTGCAACATTATACCGAAGCCGACGCGCCGCAATTGCCCGCAGGCTATCCGGTAATGGTGGTAGCGGCACTGATCCCGCCGGTCTGGCGACGGATGATGAACCCGAAAGTGCGCAAATGGCGGGCGATGTATTACCCGGAAATCACCGACTGGTCGGCGTATAAGGCGGCCAGCAATCCAATGCCGAGGTAAGTTTTGGCCAGGACATTACTGTTTAACAAGCCGTTTGGTGTGCTTTCGCAGTTCAGCGATGCCAGCACGGCGGCGACGCCTTCGAAAACTCTGTCGGGGTATATTGATGTGCCGGGTGTCTATGCGGCGGGGCGGCTGGATAAGGACAGCGAAGGGCTGTTGGTCTTGACCGATGATGGGCGGTTACAGAGCCGGATAAGTGATCCGAAACATAAGATGTCAAAAAGTTATTTTGTACAGGTTGAAGGTATYCCTTTGGGCGAAAGTTTGCAGGCGTTACGGGTTGGCGTGCGGTTGAAAGACGGCATGACCGCCCCTGCTAAAGTGCGTCCGATAGACGAACCTGTATGGCTCTGGCCACGAAATCCACCGGTGCGGTTTCGCAAGACAGTTGCCGATTGTTGGCTGGAGATTGTGATCTCCGAGGGGCGAAACCGGCAGGTGCGACGGATGACGGCGACTGTCGGGCATCCGACGTTGCGCTTAATCCGGTATCGGGTTGGGTCGTGGACGATTGACGGGCTTGCCAATGGGGAATGGCAGGAAATTTAAGCAAAAAAAGCCCCGCCCTTTTGACAGGGCGGGGTAAGTTTGTGCGCGTGGTGTTGGCCACAGGCACCGGCGGTAACTGCATATTTTTACCATTTTTGATCGCGCGATTTTGTCCGAAATCCAGTCCCCACTAATCGGTTCGCACTTTGTCTTAGTTCATCTCTGCCCGGATTTGTTGGCGCAGCAGATCAATCGGAACCTGCTTGCCGTCCTGTTTGAAGCTCCAATAGGTCCAGCCGTTGCAGCTGGGYGCACCTTCCAGCGCCGCACCKACCTGATGGATAGAACCACGTTGATCATGTGCAACCAACGTACCATCGGCGCGGATTTTGGCGCGGTGGCGACCGTTGATTGAAATCAGTTCTTCGCCGGGGCGCAGCATGCCGCGTTCGACCAGTTGACCAAAGGGCACGCGGGGTTCGGCGCGTTTGCTGGTGGAAACCTGCAAAGCCTCTTTATCGAATTTACGGATTTTTGCGATGCGTTTTTCTGCGACTTTGCGATAAGTTGCTTCGCGCTCAATGCCGATGAATTCACGACCCAGCATCTTGGCAACAGCGCCGGTGGTGCCGGTGCCAAAAAACGGATCAAGCACAACGTCGCCGGTGTTGGTGGTGCCCAGCAGGGCGCGGTGCAGCAGGCTTTCCGGTTTTTGCGTCGGGTGGGCTTTGTCGCCCGCCTCATTTTTCAAACGCTCGTGCCCGGTGCAGATCGGCAGTACCCAGTCAGAGCGCATTTGAATACCTTCGTTCAGCGCCTTGAGGGCTTCGTAGTTAAAGGTGAATTTGCTGGCTTCRTTCTTGGATGCCCAGATCAGGGTTTCGTGGGCATTGGTCAAGCGCGCACCACGAAAATTTGGCATCGGGTTAGATTTACGCCAGATCACATCGTTCAGAATCCAGAAGCCTTGATTTTGCAGAGCCGCACCAACCCGGAAAATATTGTGGTAAGATCCAATCACCCAGATTGCRCCATTTGGTTTCAACAGACGACGCGCAGCCGTCAGCCAGGCGGTGGTGAATTTGTCGTAGGCGCTGAACGATGCAAACTGATCCCAGGCGTCATCAACCGCATCCACCTTGGAATTGTCCGGGCGATGCAGGTCGCCCTTTAGCTGTAGGTTATAGGGCGGGTCGGCAAAAATCAGATCAACCGAAGCCTCGGGAAGGCTGTTCATGACCTTCACACAGTCACCGGACAAAATCTGATTTAGCGGAAGCACGGGGGCCTCCGTTTTGGTTTTGGTCGTCATCGCTGCCTCGGTTTTCGTGCCTTTAGCGACACGTTGTTGTTGAGGCTAAGGATGAATCATTGATGATTCGTCGTCAAATTCTTTTTTCGAATCAATCACTTATGATTTTATCTTGATACAAGATATTGTGTACCGGCTTGAACGAACGTCTATGGTGTGGGGTAATGCCCAGATTTTGCAGCGCAAGTTGGTGCATTTTTGTCGGATAGCCCGCGTTATGTTCCCAGCCGTAGCCCGGATGCTGTTGCGCTAAATCCACCATCAGCTGATCGCGCCATATTTTGGCCACAATTGAAGCAGCCGCGATGGACAGAGAACGCGCATCACCTTTAACAATCGCCGTGGCTTTGTCGTTCAGGGCCGGTGGCAGGCGGTTGCCATCGACCAGCACATGATCGGCGGGTTTTGCAAGACCAGCCACGGCGCGTTCCATTGCCAGCATCGAGGCGTGCAGAATGTTAATCTGGTCGATTTCCTCGACCGAGGCCTGCCCAAGGGATACATCGGCGATTTCCCAAAGCTGGGTGGCAAGTATTGTGCGCCGTGTTGCGGACAGTTTTTTGGAATCATTCAGCCCGTCGGGGATGTTGTTGGGGTCCAGCCGTACCGCCGCCGCGACAACCGGACCCGCCAAGGGACCGCGCCCGACCTCATCCACGCCTGCGACGTAGGTGGCGCCGTTGTTAAGGGCTGTTGTTTCAAACTGAAAATCAGGGGAGTTTTTGTTCATGCCGTATGAAAAGCGGATGAGACCCTACGTGCAAGCATAAAAAAGGGGGCGGGGGTACATTGACCACCCGCCCYAAGATCCGGCGCGAAAAGCTGGGGATATTAGCGCCGGTTGCTCGCTCGGTGGCTTAACGCCGCCGGGCCTCGACTCTGTACCCACGATTGCTCAGGCATTTTGAATCATAAATCTCGGAGCGCAGGCCATAGCGGACACGCACGGTATCTTCGCAAACGGCAGGAAGACGTTTGGCGTGGCGCATGGTTTCCTCCAGGCAAATCTTGCCATAAACCCCGCGCGGCCCATTCGCTGTACGCATGCGGAAAAAACACTCCCTTGGCAGGCGCTTGTTATATTTGGGCGGTCGTTTGTGTGATTTAGGGGCTGGGTTATAGGTAGAGCGCGATGTTTGGCGGCGCGAGTTTTTGTTGTTCTCGACCGCTTTGGAAAGGATGAACAGCGTGATTGCGCCAGCGATAAAGCGATTAAGATCATCATTCCTTCCGGCCTGAACAGGCGTAGTAATACTGGTCAGGGCAATGCTCAGGGCAAGAGCCGTGGCTGTTAATTTCTTTGTCATGGTTACGTCCTTCCTTCGGGGCAGCCGGGGAACCGGTCGCGACAAGGGAAGATTGCGGGAACCGGCGGGGCTAAACAATATCGCCGCATTGTTATCGGATAACAGCGCCCGCCCGGGGTGGTGATATTGTATAGCAACCTGTAATCTCACAATATATGGCCATGAAAAAACGTTACATATTTATGCTGATCGTCATGACAGCACTGGCGGCCACAGGGCGCGCCGATGCAGCATGTTATGGTGATTACAAGGCCAAACAGGATAACCCGCTGCGCCTGCATTACGGTGTCATAGAACTACCGGATGCGGCCTGCGATGATCCTGCACTGGCACGGGCCGAGATAAAGACGCGGATTGCAGTTGAAAACTGGCGTCTGCTAAATATCTTGTCGGTTTTTGGTGAAAACGGTCTGGAAAATAGGAAAGAGAGTGCTGGGCAATTCTTCTTACGCTTCTGACACGCGGCGATCCGGTATCCGGGTCGTTGCCATTGGTATCGCGGCGATTGTTGTCATCCTTTTGGGGGCGGCAATATTGCTGTTTTCCAACCTGCCCGACGCCAACGCGTTCAACGGGCGGGTTGAGCAAATATTTATCGCCAACGATGATCTGACATCTGGCGCCGAAATCAAACTGCTGGAAATCCTGGCGCAAAGTGGCACCGCGTTTTCCGGGGTGCTGGAAAGTTACCGTATGGTGATTTTCGTTTTGCTGGTTTTTTCAACCGCGCTGCTGATTGCGACACTGGTTTTTCTGGTGACGATCATCATGCTGAACCGCCGCATGGGCGAAATTGAGCGCGCTGGTATACAGGTTTCATCGCTGTTGATCAGTCGCAGCGAAGGCACGGTCTATCTGAACAATATGGAATTCAAACTGACACAGGCCGCGATTGAAACCTTGTCGGTTCTGGCCGAGGCGCGAATGGACGAAGACATATTAACCGGCGCCGAGATTGAGGCAATGATATCAGGGCGACTGGCCGCCGATTGCGATGAAGCAGCGGGCGCCACCCGGATCAAACGGTTGCGCGATGTATTGGGCAATCAGATGATGTCGGAACTGCTGATCAAAAACATTGCCCGTAAGGGATATATGTTGTCGATCGATAAGGATGTCATTCGGATACTGTGACTGGCGACCAGAGCATTAATTGGTGACCCCGACTGGATTCGAACCAGTAACCTGTCCCTTAGGAGGGGACTGCTCTATCCAGTTGAGCCACGGGGCCGGCACCATATGGGACCAGTGCCCTATTAGCAGTTTTGGCAATGGGTTCAACCAGGAGCTTGGGCAACGGTCCATCTGCCAAGCGATTTCAACAGTTCTGGTTTTTTGATCGGCTTGGTCAGGAAATCATCCATTCCAACGTCAAAACAGACCTCACGGTCACTTTCCATTGCATTCGCTGTCAGGGCCACGATGGGACATCGGGACATTCCGCTTTGTTTTTCGAAGCTCCTGATCTTCTGCGTCGCAGACAAACCATCCAGCACKGGCATTGAGATATCCATCARGATCAAATCTGGTGGGGCGTCCGCAAATGCTTTCACCGCCTCATCCCCGTTTGCTACAAACTGCAGGTCAAACGGTTCCGACTTTAGCATTCCTTTTACAACCAACTGGTTGGTAAGGTTATCTTCCGCCACCAAAACACGTAGATTGCCAGATTTGGGGACGGTGGCTACTTTGCTGGGCTTTGGCGTAATCCTTGCTTCTTTYTTCGGTTTTTCACCCAAGGGGCCCATATGTTTTGCCATTTCAGCGCGAAGCTGAGAAAGCCGGATCGGCTTTTGGATAATCGCGTCAATACGCGCAATCGCGGCGGATTGCGGGGTTTCGATGAAATCCACCGATGTGCATATTATGACAGGCAAATCACTGTAGTCTGGCAAATTGCGCAGCATTTTTGCCAACTCAACCCCGTTGGTATCGGGCATATGATAGTCCAGAATGGCAATATCATATGCTAAGGAAGTATCACCAAGTTTCTGCATCGCATCAGAAGCGGAACTGGCGGTTACGACCGAGCAGCCCCAGAATTTCAGCCTGTCATTCAACAAACGACGGTTAATTTCCAGATCATCAACAACCAGAACATTAAGCCCGGTGATATCTGTAGCTTGATCAACGGGTGTGGAAGCCTTTGAAACATCCGCGATTTTCAGGTTAAGATTGAGGGTGAATTCCGAACCTTTTCCCTCAGCTGAATGCACAGAAATATCGCCGCCCATCAGGTTGATAAGTCGTTTGGAAATAGCCAAGCCCAGACCAGTGCCTTCAAAACGCCGGGTCTTGGCGTTGTTTGCCTGCTCAAACGCTTGAAAGACGCTGGCAAGTTTGGCATCGGGGATGCCGACGCCCGTATCCTTGACGGAAATTTTTAACCCTACGAACGCACCGTCTTTATGACCGGAAACTTCTATTGCGACGTGGCCCATCTCCGTAAATTTAACCGCGTTTCCGACTATATTCATCAACACCTGCCTAAGCCGCCCCTCATCCCCAAAAAAAGCCATGGGTAGGTCAGACGGATAGCGTAGCGCCAATTCAATTCCCTTGGTTTTGGCCTGAGCCGACAGCAAAACAACGGTGTCGTCGAGCAATCGCGAGAGATCAAATTCGCTTGTAGCCAGTTCCATCTTGCCAGCCTCAATCTTGGAATAGTCCAGAATATCATTGATGATTTTTACCAGCGCAGATCCGGAACTTTCGATGGTATCTGCATACATTCGCTGGTCTTCGTCCAGCTCGGTTTCCAGCATCAGTTGCGCCATACCAATGACCCCATTCATCGGGGTCCTGATTTCGTGGCTCATGTTTGCCAGAAATTCGGATTTTGCGTGGTTCGCCGCGACGGCCTGCCTGCGGGCTGTTTCCAATGCTTCCTGTCGTTTTTGTTTATCGCCAAGGGTGGATTTCAGTGTGTCAACTGAACTGGAAAGTGTCCGGAATTCCAGCGCCGAAAACTTCCATATTGGTTTTGCATCACTTTGCTGACCATCCAACACAGCGACCATACGCTGATGAATGCGCGCCAGGGGTACCAACACCAGCTGACGGGTGGAAAACAAAAGGATAGCAGTCAAAAGCCCCAGCGCCAGACTAGTATATAGCCGGGTGCGAAACACCGCATTTTCAATTTTCACCAGGCCTTCACGCGTTGACCAGTGGACGACGACATACCCAAAATTCATACCTTCAAAGGATATTCTGTTGGAGAAGGTCAATATTYCWTGCGTTAGTTCCGGCGCAATTTTGGGGTGTGCGGCCAGAGTTTCCCCTTCGTCGCTTTGGATTTCAACATAGACAATTGAGGGAATACGGCTGAACGCTTCAGATATGGCGGTTTCCAACAGGGGAATATCTTCGATGATGATAGCCTCAATCATCAGCCCACCCATCAGCGACGTTGTAAGTTCTGCGCGTTCTTCCAGATTTGAGGCAAGCCTTGATGTTTCGACCATGCGGGTTACTTCACCCAGGATTGCAACCAGCAAGGCCACCGAGCCCAGAAAAGTAATTACAATTTGCGTCGAAAGATGAAGAGGCCGATGTTTCATTCGCAGGTTCCCGCGGTCAACCACCAAAGTCGTTGCTTCTTTTCATTGCTTCGCGGATTTGCTGGTAGTCCGCGTCCGCCCCGGCAACGAAGCCGGTTTTTGCAAAACTTGTTACCGCCTCGGCGCCGCCAGAGTTCAGCAATGTGGCAGTG
Organism: Marinosulfonomonas sp.; assembly: GCA_002732955.1. Taxonomy (GTDB): domain Bacteria; phylum Pseudomonadota; class Alphaproteobacteria; order Rhodobacterales; family Rhodobacteraceae; genus NVTR01. Next base: position 1,868 of record NVTR01000015.1, on the reverse strand, counting down.
ATGGCTGTGGCAAGGCGTGGATCAAACCCGGCGCGCGACAGCCACGGTTTGGTAACATTCTCAAATTCCATCAGGGCACGGATTTGCACGCCACTATCGATCAGTTTTGCAAAAGTGCTTTGCTTTAACGCGCCTGCATCAAAAATGCCCTGCCCCACAGCGGTGCCAACCCGGTCATGGCGCTCYAAATAGTCAAACCTGACCAGGTCTGTWGCCGAAATACCGGCGTCCAATAATTGCTGCTGCGCCAGAAACCGCCCRATGGTTGAGAGCCTGTTTCCAAAGGCAAAACTGCGACCATTAAGTTCGGATAGGTCGGTGATATCGCTTTGCGCATGGACCGCAATGACCCCCATAAAGGTCTTTTGCCCCTTTACGGTTTCCATCGCCAATATATTGATCCCAGCCTGATCTGCCTTGGCTAAAATATAGGCGATTGTATACTTGACAAACCCGCTATTTCTTGTTTGCCCAAATCAGAGCGGCCATCACGATAATTAAAGCGCCTATTGTGGTGTATCCAGATGACCCAATGATGCCCATCAATGCACCCCAAGCCACAGCCCCGGTAAGGCCAGCCGTCGCACCGACAACATATCGTTTCCATCCTGACACGATCAGTCTTTCTTTTCAGGCTTCTTGTCGCCACCAGCCTTAGCTAGCTTTTTCACGTAGGCGTCAAAGCGCTTTTCGTCCTCGTCGCAGTCCAGTTCGCGGGCAGCTTCTTTGAATTTGTCAAGCTGGGATTTGTCATTGGACATAGCGCTGCACCTTTTGAATAACCTCAACTTTGCCACCTGACCACACCGCAGGAGTGAGATCAGAGTTAACCGCAATCTCGCGGCTTTGCTGCGTAATGACAGTCTTATCCAAGCTCTCGTAAATCRGGAATGGCACGATGTTGGCAACGTCATGTTTTTGGACTTCCATCGAAAATAGAACTGCGCGCAACACGCTTACATCGTTGGTTGCTGGGAAAACGGCGGCTACCTTCCAACCTGGCGCACGCACCACGATATCAACGATATAGTGAGGCAGTGACGGTATTAGAGCTTCTGAGACGGACACACGATCTTCTTCAAAGGTGTCTTCTAGCGCGCTAATAAGGTCTTCACGGAACGTGCTTTTTACAATTTCTCGATTCAAGAATAGCAAATCTTGAACGCRGGTTAGAAATGTCAAGAACGGAAGGGCTAGCTTCGCCATTTCCCCCTTCGGAACCCATTCGGTGCAGAATAATCCGTCATCATCCGACAAAATTACGCCGTGTTCCGCGAGCAGACCTGACAGTATTTCCATTCGGTTTTCGGACGAGAAGTCCACGCCTTGGCCTTTGAGATCAAAAAGCAAACTGCCGCTGTCTTCGAGCCGCGCACGCTCCCCCTCGACCCTCGCATAAAAACTGAGTGTGTCGCCTGAAAACCATGTTACAGGCGTGGATATGGCGTAGCCAACTGGCACTTTCTTGACGATAAGTCCATCGCAAAAGGCGGCGCAAATTTCATTCTGCAAATTCATAGGAAGCCACCTCCTTGTGCGAATCGAAAGCGCGCTGCCGCAACGGTCAGCGCGCTTTCTTCGGTTACATCAAATGGCACGGTGCACTCGCTTTTGGAGAACGTCGGCCACGCGGACATCAAGTTTTTGTCTCTCAGGACGCCCGGAAACGTTTCGTGAACATTACCACGAATAAGGTGGCAATGCCAGTTCCAATGATCCGTGTGTAACTCATGGAAACATAAGATTTTAAGTGCCTTTTCAGACTTCATCGCGAGCATGGCATGAGTAACGCCAGCTTTTACAAATGGCGGGCGAAGTTTGGCGGTTTTCCCTCTCGGTGATGCAGGCATCACCTGCCGGGTAATAGA
>NVTR01000081.1 GCA_002732955.1 Marinosulfonomonas sp. | reverse complement strand
TTCCTGTCTGAATTCTACTGTATGTTTCGTTCCCATAGTCGTTCTCCTTTTGTGCATAATATGCGGTTAAAGGAGCGGCACAATTCCGTGACAGGTCCATTAATGCCATCGCTCTCCGACAACCATTGGTGCGCTGTATCTCTCACTGTGGTGAATTTGGTCGCTCTCTTACAGTTCTTTGTCGTCCCACTTATCGAAGCTGGTTCATCAATTTCAGCAAACAAAGATGTTTTGATTCCCTCCAGAACCGAATTGCGTTTGACTAACGCTTCACCAAGGTCACTGGTCCCTAAACTTCTGACTATTTCTTTCTTTCCAACCACAGATCGAACCTCTACAGGCACTGTAAAACGCACTGCATAGTTATTTCCACGTTTGAATATATGTCTTGGGAGTGTACGGCTCATGTCTCTCTCCTAACTTACATAGAGAGAATAAGCCCTTGATTTTATTAGCTTTTGGTGCGGTCGAGAAGACTCGAACTTCCACGGGTGTTACCCCACAGCGACCTCAACGCTGCGCGTCTACCAATTCCGCCACGACCGCACGTCTTAGCTTGGCACGGCGCTACATAGCGAAGCGGCAACCCGTTGTGAAGGGGTAAAACCCGCTGGTTTTGACAAGCCGCCGRGCAAATGCGAAGGCAGGGGCGAACTTGGATATCTGGATCAGRCTGGCATGGTTGAATGGCGCATCTCTGACGGCTTTACCGCGTACGGGCAAGCTGTTGCATTCATGGAAGAACACGCCGCCGCCATGGCCTTGGGTAGAGCGGATGAACTCATCTGGCTCGTCGAACACCCTTCCCTTTACACCGCCGGAACCAGTGCAAAACCAAACGACCTGATCGACCCTGACCGTTTCCCGGTTTTTAAAACCAGACGCGGCGGCCAGTACACTTATCATGGCCCCGGTCAGCGGGTGGTTTATGCGATGCTGGATGTCGGCGCGCGCGGGCGCGATGTGCGGGTATTCGTGAACCAGATGGAAAGCTGGGTGATTGCCACGCTGGCTGAATTCAACGTCAYCGCCGAGCGGCGGGCGGGGCGCATTGGTGTCTGGGTAACACGCAATGACCTGCCGCCAAACCCGGATGGAACACCGCGCGAAGACAAGATTGCCGCCATCGGCATCCGGCTGCGTAAATGGATMAGCTTTCACGGGTTGGCGATCAATGTTGACCCGGACCTGAGCCATTACGATGGCATCATACCCTGCGGGATCAATGAACACGGTGTCACCAGCCTGGTTGACCTTGGCCTGCCGGTAACAATGGCGGATGTGGACGTTGCGCTAAAGAAAACATTTGCCCARGTTTTTAACCYGTAATYAAWTTTTNGCCCRCCATTTTTACATTCGCTTCCWGACGCGGCCTGACGCTCAGCTTTGCAAACAGATTACTGGCATGGTTGCGCCAAGCTCTGGTTGCTTGACAAATTATTAGTTAGTTATTACTCACTATCTAAATAACGACATCAGGGAAATCGGATATCATGAATAAGGGTTGTAAATTCTGCTGGGCCGTCAGTCTGGTACTGGCTGCGGTTCTCGCGACAGGTGCTTATATGTTTATCGTTCGCGGCAGCGTGGTTAAGGCCGATGACGGGCGCACCGCAATCCTGCTCAGCGTCGGCGAGCGCGATCACGTATTAGGCGAAATGCGCGGATTGCTGGAAGCAGTTCAGTCTATAACCCAAGCCCTGGTTGCCAACGACATGGAAGCCGTWGCCACCAGTGCCTCGGCTGTTGGCATGGTGTTGGCGCGCGGTGAAAATCCAGCAACAATTGCAAAGCTACCGCTGGAATTCAAGAAAAACGGCTTTGCTGCTCATTCCGCCTTTGACGAACTGGCTGAAAACGCGCGGGATTTCGGTGACAAAGACATGGTCCTGGAGGAGCTTTCAGTGATACTTACCGCCTGTACTTCTTGTCACGCGGGTTACAGAATTGCGTTAGAAGAAAACTAAGAGTTTGCGCCACTTTGGCTGTCCCACTACATATCAAGGGCAGCCAGTTCCCTTGCAGGCGAATTTCAGATGAATGTTCACAAACGCAAAAGCGCGCCAGAGCGCAAAAAAGAGATCGTCGAAACCGCGATCCGTCTGGCGGGAGAGCTGGGGCCGGACCGGCTGACCACCCAGCATCTGGCAGATGCAATTGGCATTTCGCAACCGGCCATTTTTCGACACTTCGCCACAAAAGACGCAATCTGGAAGGCTGTCGGTGAACAGATTGCCAGCACGATGCGGGCGAATACCAAACTGCTGTTTGATAGGGATTCAACGCCCTCAGAACAGTTGCGCAAGATGATCCAAGCCCAGTTGAGCTTTATACAATCCAACCCGGCCGTCCCTGCCATTCTGTTTTCCCGCGAACTTCACGCTGAAAACGACAGCCTGCGGGTTTTATTTTCCAACCTGATGTCGGGGCGGCACAGCACATTTTCAAAACTTATTGCCGCTGAAATCCAAACTGGAATTTTTCGGGCGGACTTAAACGCAGATGACGCCGCATTTCTTGTACTTGGGTTTGTGCAGGGTCAGGCGATGCGCTGGTCGCTAAATGCGCGCAGTTTCGACCTGGTTAAAGAAGGTGTGCGTCTTTTTGATATGCAGCTGCAAGGGTTTCGCTGACAAACCACGGCTTCCGGCCCGATCTAAGTGCTCCCACACGCGGCACCTATGTGGGAWATTGTGCTTTTTTTCTAACCAAATAATAATTCGTCTTTCACACTTGCGCAAAGATATTCTATTATGGCCGTCAAGAAATTCCCGGAAGCCACTAATTAGGACTAAGCAAATGAAATCACTAATGCTCACCGCTGCCGCCCTGACCCTTTCCATGTCGGGTATCGCAATCGCAGATGCCGACGGCGACGCCGAAGCAGGCGAAAAGGTCTTTAAGAAATGCAGGGCCTGTCACGCCATTAAGAATGGCGATGAAGTCATCCAGAAAGGCGGCAAAACCGGCCCTAACCTTTATGGGGTGATTGGCCGCGTCATTGGCGGCGAAGATTTTAAATATGGAAGCTCGCTGGCCTCGATCGCTGAAAGCGAACAGGTTTGGGACGAAGAGCAACTGGCCATTTATGTTGCCAACCCATCGAGCTGGCTGAAAGAAATCACGGATGATTCTGGCGCAAAGTCGAAAATGACTTTCAAACTAAAGAAAGGCGGCGARGATGTWGCWGCMTATCTGGCCAGTGTCGGCCCCGAGATGGAAGACGATGACGACGACGATTCCGAAGAAGAATCCACCGAAAGYGACGATTCCTGAGCCCTGCGGCATCTGGGGCGGTTGAGCCGCCCCAGATCATCGGCTAAACGGAACCAGAATGCCTGCAATGGGATACCCGGCAGGCCAAGACGCGACAGGGAGAGACCTAAATGGCCGACGCCGCAACCCATAGCCATGAACACCACGATGAGCGGAGCTTTTTCACCCGCTGGTTCATGTCAACCAACCACAAAGACATCGGTATTCTATACCTGTTCACCGCCGCCATAGTCGGTTTTATCTCGGTCAGTTTCACCGTCTACATGCGGATGGAACTGATGGAACCGGGTGTGCAATACATGTGCCTTGAAGGGGCGCGCGCCTTTGCGGCTGGTCCCGGTGACGTCTGTACCCCTAACGGCCACCTTTGGAACGTCATGATCACMTACCATGGTGTTTTGATGATGTTCTTCGTGGTTATTCCCGCCCTTTTCGGTGGATTTGGTAACTATTTCATGCCGTTACACATTGGTGCGCCTGACATGGCGTTCCCGCGGATGAATAACCTTTCGTATTGGATGTATGTGGCCGGGACGTCACTTGGCGTCGCATCCCTGCTGGCACCGGGTGGCAATGACCAACTCGGMTCGGGCGTTGGCTGGGTGTTGTACCCGCCACTCTCCACCACCGAAGCAGGCATGTCGATGGACCTCGCRATCTTYGCGGTYCACCTGTCTGGTGCATCTTCAATCCTTGGTGCGATCAACATGATCACCACCTTCCTGAACATGCGTGCCCCCGGCATGACGCTGTTCAAGGTACCGCTGTTCCCGTGGTCGATCTTCGTCACCGCCTGGCTGATTCTTTTGTCGCTGCCGGTTCTGGCTGGCGCGATCACTATGTTGCTGACAGACCGCAACTTTGGCACCACATTCTTTGATCCGGCCGGTGGCGGCGATCCGATCCTCTACCAACACATCCTGTGGTTCTTTGGCCACCCCGAGGTGTATATCATCATCCTGCCCGGTTTTGGCATCATCAGTCATGTCATTTCAACCTTCGCCAAAAAGCCCCTGTTCGGCTACCTGCCGATGGTCTGGGCGCTGATCGCTATTGGTGCTCTRGGCTTCGTTGTCTGGGCGCACCACATGTATACCGTTGGCCTAAGTCTGACCCAGCAAAGCTACTTTATGCTGGCGACAATGGTCATCGCGGTGCCGACCGGGGTGAAGGTGTTCAGTTGGATTGCCACGCTTTGGGGCGGCTCGATTGAATTCAAAACCCCAATGCTTTGGGCTTTCGGGTTCCTGTTCCTGTTTACCGTCGGTGGTGTTACCGGCGTGGTGCTGTCACAGGCCCCACTAGACCGGGCGTATCACGACACCTACTACGTCGTGGCCCACTTCCACTACGTGATGTCGCTTGGTGCGGTGTTCTGTATTTTCGCCGGCATCTACTATTGGATCGGTAAGATGTCGGGGCGGCAATATCCCGAATGGGCTGGCAAGCTGCACTTCTGGATGATGTTCATCGGTGCGAACATTACCTTCTTCCCACAGCACTTTCTGGGCCGTCAGGGTATGCCACGCCGCTACATCGACTACCCGGAAGCATTCGCCTACTGGAACTACGTTTCCAGTATGGGTGCGTTCCTGTCGTTCGCGTCGTTCCTGTTTTTCATCGGTATCGTGATCTACACCCTGAAATGGGGCAAAAAGATCACCGAAGACAACTATTGGGGCGTTGGTGCAGACACGTTGGAATGGACGCTGCCAACACCTCCTCCAGAACATACGTTCGAAATCCTGCCAAAGCAGTCGGATTGGGATAAAGGCACYAGCCATTAAGGCGCGTTTTACATGCCCCTGAAATGGGAAAATTTTTCCGACGAGGCCCCGGCAAACACCGGGGCCTTTTCATTTGATGCAGGCAATGGCCCTGCCCGTCAGTTAACAATCTGGCCGCACCGCTCCCTGCCCCGGCGTGGCTTTGTGTGGTTCATCGGCCTGACCTTCGCCATGTTCCTGCTGCCCCTGTTCGCCYTGCTGGGAACWATGGCGCTTTGGGGGCTGCTGCSGYWMMKSMKCSSWKSDYWVSSMCKKRYWKGSTRCYKYSWGYAWYSMRKSKRMAASRWTGGCGAACTGACCGAARTCCTGAGCCTRTGGGACGACCGYGTYGAGCTGAYCCGCCACAACCCCCGCRGCCCGGATCAGGAMTGGCACGCCAACCCGCACTGGGTCGAAGTCAAACTACGCCCCGAAGGCGGCCCGGTGGAAAACTACATCACCCTGCGCGGTAACGGTCGCACGGTTGAGATAGGCGCCTTCCTCAGCCCGGAGGAACGGACAGAGCTGTATGGGGAGCTGTGCAGGTGGGTTGGGTAGGTTGGTGAGTGTGGGGATGAAGCGGTCGTTGGACACTTGTTGGCGATGGTCCGCTATGGATTACGAGACTGGTTTCATTTTTTTACTGGGTTAGAAGATAACCATAAGTAGTTCCGGCCAAATCTTCTATAGTATCTCAAACGAGGAAGCTGCCTTGCACATATTCATCGACGAGTCGGGGACATTCACTGGTTATGGCGTAAGCAAACCGGCAGTTTCAACGCTCGGTGCTCTAATCATCGCGACGCACCGTTTGCCTAAACTATTTAAGAAATATGCGCGACTTCGGGCAAACTTTCCCAAGCGCAAGGGGGAGGTCAAGGGAAGTCTGCTCAATGAAATTCAAGTCGCGTCGGTGATCGAAATATTACGATTAAACGGCGCCATATTCTGCGCTTCAATGATCGACTTGGCAGAACATACGGCCAACGACGTTGATCAACATCGTACGCTCCAGAGCATCAGCCTCACCGCGAACCTTACCAATGGACACACCCAAGAGTTGAGGGACGGCATTGTTGATTTGCAAAAGCGAATGGCCGGATTTCCGGACCAATTGTATGTCCAAGGGTGGGTTATGATCGACCTGCTCCATCAAGTCATGCAGGATATGATCGTCTATCACTGCCAGCGTTTCCCGAAAGAGCTAGGCAAATTTCATTGGGTAGTGGATGCGAAAAACCCTATGGCAATCACAAATTGGGAAGACTGGTGGTCAAAAACGCTCGTCATTTGGCTTCAAGCAATCTCACTGCAAAAACCTGGTGCAATGCTTCCTGGCGGTGACTACAGGCATTTCCGCCGCTTCATCATGGACGAGCTTCCTGAATATCTCCGCAATGCCGCTCCGCCAGTTGATCGTACATATGGTGCGGGCATCGATCTTCAAATGATGTATGGCGAGGATTTCCGATTTTCGAGTGATCCTGAGCCCGGACTGGAGATGGCGGATATTGTAACGAATGCTTTGCGACGTGGCTTTGTCGGGAATTTGGGAGAAGCAGGCTGGCTTCCATTGCGTCGCCTCATGATCCACAAAAGCAAAGTCTACGTGAATCCCGTGGGCTTTTTTCCGCCCGGCCGACAATTAACTCCTCCATTGCTGCGCGTGATGAACAAATTTCGAACGGGAGGACGCATCATGCCTGTGCGCAATCTCCACTGGCCGGATGAAAAAGAGAGTTAAGTTGGCATGGCTGCCCTAGAGCGTGCCGCAACCAGCCCACGTTTTGAAGCCGACCAAGGGTAAGAATTACTTTCCCTCGATCACATTTAACATTGGAAAGGTGCACCCAACGTTCAAGGCCTGGAAACGTCAACAATGAAATTAACTGTGATAACGTACCGTATTCAGTAAGCGGAACGCACGCCCCGTCCATTTCTGATCTTTCGCGCACACTGGGATGCTGATCTGTTTTCCGAGATCGGTAGCTTGGAAGGATAACAACAAA
>NVTR01000080.1 GCA_002732955.1 Marinosulfonomonas sp. | reverse complement strand
CACTCGCACCGGCATTATCCGGCAAATATTATACCCATGCGCGCAATTCACCCAATAGGCGCGTAATCAACGCATGTGAAGCTTGTTCATCTGGTGGCGAAGCGCGTGGCGTGACAATCCCAATATCTCTGCGGCGACAGTCAGTTTACCGCTACTCCGCGTGAGGGCATTTTGAATAATAGAGATTTGAAATTCACTCGTGGCATCCTGAAACGACTTGTTTGCAAAATTACCATCAGCAACAGCCTTTGGCGCGCCGGTGCCATCCTCTAGTTCCCGCATAATTCTGGGCGGGATTTGTTTGACCAGAATACGATCATCTGTTTCCAGTACAAAAATCCGCTCCAGCAGATTTTCCAGCTCGCGCACATTTCCCGGCCAGTTAAAGTCACGGAAAATCTCGGCAATCGCTGGTTCCCAGCCTTTTACAGTCCGATCATAACGACGGTTGAACTTCTTGATAAAATGTTCGGTCAACACAAGACAATCATCCCCTCGTTCCCGAAGTGGAGGAATATTGATAGCAACAACTTGCAGACGGAAATACAAATCGTTGCGAAATTTACCGTCTTTCACTTCCTGAAACAAAATCCGGTTGGTCGCGCAGATAAAGCGAACATCGACTTCAACGTCATTAACCGATCCCGTTCGCCTAAAACGCTGCCGATCCAGAAGCCCCAGAAGTTTCGTCTGTGCGCGGTGGTTCAGTTCAGGGATCTCGTCAAGAAACAGGGTTCCTCCGTTCGCTGCATTAATCAGGCCGTTATTGCGTAAAATGGCACTGGTAAAGGCACCCTTTTCCTGACCGAACAGTTCCTGATCAAACAAGTCGCCAGGGATGGAAGCGCAGTTAACGTCTATGAAGGGTTTACGGGCGCGTGAAGATTGCTCGTGAACTTTCTCTGCAACTAATCCCTTGCCAGTTCCTGTCTCTCCGTAGATCAAAACCGCCAGCGCCCTGCTGTGGGCAACACGACGCATTAGTTTGCGCACCTCGGTGATCGCAGGAGATTCGCCTACAAATTCCCTYGAAATCATCGGGTGTCCTTGGTGGGTTGAGTTTCGATTGCGTCAAATGCTACCAGAACCAACGCGAGAAAAACAAGTGAGGTTAGGCAGTCTGGATTTTTCCTGCCTCCTCCAGCAACCAGCGTTTAAATAATTCCGCCGATTTGTTCGGTAAACGTTGTACGGGTTGTACAACATAGTAGGCGCTATCGTTCAGTAACTTCGCACCAATTTAAACGTGGTCTTGCCGTTTCAATTCCGGCTCAATCAGGAATTCAAGTTGCAGAGCCACATCAATTCCAGCCATGCAGGCTGGTGACGTAGAGCATTTGCCCATTGATCCAATCCCCCTCGCCACGCCGCAAGGGAATGCATCGTATCATCGTCGCGCGGAACCGACCCGTCTGCGATACTTGTTTTTGGCAGTTTATGACCGGCTCTCATTGCAGAGGTGATCTATGCCATTGCAATCGTATGTCCATTTCGTCAAAGCTAATGACGCGGGCAGATGCAGTGCCGGGTTGCGACGGTCCAGAGGGTGACACAAGGCGCTCCGTGATAGTTAAACCTTATATCGCGCCAGTTAATTCAGCGGGAAATGACACGCCACCTGACCGCCGCTGGCATTGTCCTGAAGCGTTGGCGCATTTTCGCGGCAGCTTGCCTGCACATGGGTGCAGCGAGAGGCAAACACGCACCCGGGCGGCAGGTCAAACGGGCTGGGCACTTCGCCTTCCAGAACCGATCCCAGACTGCTTTCACCGGGTGTGGTGGTGAAAATGTTATCAACCAGTGCTTTGGTATAGGGATGGTAAGCTTGGGTYCCRACCTTATCTGCACTGATGATTTCCACARTGTTGCCCAGATACATTACGACAATCCGGTCACAGAAATAACTGACCAGTGAAAGATCGTGCGAAATGAACAAAAATGTCAGGTTCAGTTTCTTTCGMAATTTTTCCAGCAGGTTGATCACCTGCGCCTGAACTGAAACATCAAGCGCGGCTGTGGGTTCATCCAGAATCAAAAACTCTGGATTTTGCGCCAAAGAGCGGGCAATATCTGCACGTTGTTTCTGGCCGCCGGACAGCTCGTGCGGATAGGCAAGCCCGTGCTCGGATGAAAGCCCCACCATTTCCAGCAAATCATTGATCTTTTCCTCGCGCTCGGCGCGGGTGTGTTTGATATTGCGGATCTGGAACGGCTCATTAAGGCTGCGAAAAATGGTATAGCGCGGATCCATTACCGAATACGGATCCTGAAAGACCATTTGCATATGTCGCCTTTGCTCTTTCAACTCTTTGCGAGACATATTCAGGATGTCTTTTCCATCAACATGAATACTGCCGGATTTCGGCTCAATCAGGCGCAGGATCAGCCGTGCCAGTGTTGATTTTCCGCAGCCGGATTCCCCGACAACACCTAAAATCTCGCCCTTTTTGACCGAAAACGATATGTTGTTTACCGCCTGCACAACCCCAATCGTGCGCAACAAGAGTCCGCCCCTGACGGAAAAGGAAACTGAAAGGTTTTTAACTTCCAAATAATCATCCAACGTTTCAGCCTTTCCTGGATATTGCTGTTTCGCACGAACCTGCGTCCAATTATTGTGCTGCTGTTTCTTGTGCATACTTGTAACAAGCAACCTGCGCGCCGCCCCCAAGCTCAATCAGTTCGGGGGGGGGCTGGTCGCATTCCGGCATGGCGAACGCACATCTTGGCGCATACCGGCAACCGGTCGGAAAATTACCGACTGTGGGAACATTTCCGTCAATCGCCACGAGCGATCCTTTTTCCATGCCAATATAAGGAATGCAGTCCAGCAGAGCCTTGGTATAGGGGTGTTTAGGTTCGCTGAACACGCTGCTAATGTCGCCGTATTCCACCAGGTTTCCGGCGTATAAAACGGCGATTTTATCACAAACCTGCGCAATCACTCCGAGGTCATGGGTGATCAGCAAAAGCCCGATCCCCTTGGATACGGTCAGTTCCTTGAACAGGCGCATGATCTGGGCCTGAACGGTCACATCCAGCGCCGTTGTCGGCTCATCAGCGATTAACAATTTCGGATTGGCCCCAATCCCGATCGCAATGACGATGCGCTGTTTCAAGCCCCCCGAAAGCTGGTGAGGGTATTGCTCATATACCCGTTCTGGGTTTGGTATGTGCAACTGTTCCATCAACTCCAGGGCACGGGTTTTTGCTTTCCATTTGTTGATCCGCAGATGCTTGCGCAGGCCCTCGACGATCTGGTCGCCAACCCGGTACACGGGATCAAGCGACGTCATAGGGTTTTGCGGAATAAACGAAATTTTCGCCCCGCGAATTTTTTGCATTTCGCTGCTGGGAAGGGTCAGTAAATTATGACCATCGAACTCTACTTTCCCGAAAACCTTGCCGCCGACCAAGGGCGTCAGCCCCATGATTGCATGCGCGGTCAGGGACTTGCCCGATCCGGTTTCCCCAACCATGCCCAACACCTCGCCGGGCTTCATCGCGAAAGAAATATCACTTATGGGCCTGACGGTCCTTTTGTCGACGGTAAATTCAACCGCCAAATCGGATACTTTGAGTACGCTCACAAGTTGCTCTCCCGATTTTTGACATCCATGATGTCAATCAGAGCATCACCAAACAGATTGAAGCCCAGCACCGTGACCATCATCGCCACGCCGGGAAATATGATCACCCAGGGCGAGATGAACAAATACGCCGTGCCGCTGCTCATCATCGCGCCCCAACTCGGTGTAGGGGGCTGCGCGCCCATTCCCAGGAACCCCAGTGTTGCCTCAAGAACAATCGCGTTCCCGACCCCGATAGTTGCAGCCACAATGACCGGCGAAATGCTGTTGGGAACCAGATGCTTGAACAGGATCACAAAATCACTGGCACCCAGCGAGCGCGTCGCCTCAATGAAAACTGATCCTTTCAAAGACAAAATTTGCCCGCGTATCAGGCGCGCATATTGTGACCAGTACGACAACCCGATGGCGAGGACGACGCTCTCTAATCCCGGACCGATGATCGCGACCAGCAGCAAGGCTACAAGAATTGCCGGCATTGACCAGGTCAGATCGGCGATGCTGGTCAAAACAAGGTCAACAACCCCGCCATAATAGCCCGCAATCGCCCCCACGATGGATCCGATAACCACGGATATGGCGACGGATACGACCCCGACCACGAACGAAATTCGTGCGCCCCTGAGGATACGGCTTAACAAGTCTCTGCCGAACTCGTCCGTCMCGAGCAAATGGCTTGCGGAGGGGGCCTGGTTCATGTTGCCGATGTCTTGTGCCTTGAACGAATAGGGCTCGAGCAACGGCGCAAATATGGCGATCAGGATCAGGCTGGCGATGATAAATATGCCCAACAGCCCCAYTTTATTGCCGGATAGGCGCTTGGCAATGACCACCCAGGGGGATTTGTGTTTACGCGTCGAAGTTCCAAAATTTGACATTTTATGACCTGCAATCGCTTACTTATAGACGTCCCGCACGCGCGGGTCTGCGTAGGAATAGATAATATCGGTGATAAATGCGCCGATGATGACGGCCATGGTTAAGAACATCAGCGATGCCTGAACCACCGGATAATCACGTCGGAAAAGAGCCGTTAACAACATGCTRCCAATTCCGGGGCGACTGAATACGATTTCGATCGATACCGCGCCGCCAAGTATCCAGCCAAGTCTCAGGCCGAGAATTGTRATCACCGGCATCAGCGCGTTGCGAAAWACATGCTTTATGATGATGACGTTTTTGCTCAGGCCTTTTGCATATAACAACAGGATGAAATCCTGGTTGAACATTTCAAGCATGCTGACCCGGGTCACGCGTGCAACCAGACCCGCCCCCCCCAGACCGACGGCAACAGCGGGCAAAACAATGTATTCAAATCCACCAGARCCGGAAACCGGGAACCAGCCAAGATTGACTGAAAACACCAGTATCAGGATCAGGCCGAGCCAGAATGCCGGGACTGTGACGCCGAGCAGTGCGATGATCATCGAGATGTAATCAACGAAGGTATTTTTTGCGGCGGCCGAGATAATTCCCAGCRCAATGCCAAGGAAAAATGAAATCGCCAAAGAAAGCAGGCCCAATTTCAGTGTAAACGGGAGGTTGTAAAAGATCATGTCGGCAACGGGTTGTTTTTCGATGATAGACTGCCCCATGTCGCCGGTCACAAAAGCCCTCATCCAATGGAAATATTGAATGGGCAGCGGTTTATCCAAGCCATAAAGCTTAAGAAGCGCCGCGCGATCGCCTTTTGCCGAACCCGGCCCCAGCAAAGAGTCAATYGGATCGCCGGGAACCAGRTGGATTAGCAGGAAAACKACAACTGATATGGCGAAAAATATTGGAATCAAGAGMAATRATCGCCGTAAAACATAAATCCACATACTGCTAACTCCCTGCGGAACCCATGCTCCAGCTTAATGGTTTACGACGTCATCCCGCCCTGAGAATTCTATCTTTCTCAAGGCGGGACGCCAATTTTTARATTTCTGTCGGATTCTTAGTCGAGCGTGATGTCGAGGAAAGGTGKCCCAATCAGAATTTTGAAGCGAGGATCAGGCATGTGAACCCGCGCCGCGACCGCGTGAATATTTACAGAGTTCACAATCGGCGCCCAGAGGTACTGGGACAGCAGATACTCGTGGTATTCACGGAAGTTCTCAACACGCTCATCAGCGTTCTTGGAACGTGTCATCGCTTTTTGCATCAGGTAATCCGACTCGTTGTCGTGCCACATTGCAACATTCGGATATCCTTGGCGGCTGGAGTTGAAAAACCACTCAAGAATATCGGCGTTGTCCCAGCCATATGAGCGCACAACCAGATCCTGCTCACCCGATTTGAATTCAGCGCGGATAGAGCTTGGATCGAACTGCTCGATGACCACATCAACACCAAGCTCTGCAAGCTGGGCCTGAATGACAACGGCAATTTTACGTTCACTTGATTCGCTTTTGCTCCAGAGAGTAAGGGACAACYTCTGGTCGTCTTTTRCCAGAATYCCGTCATCRCCAGCKACCCAACCCAWGTCAGCCATRATGGTTTTGGCGGTGTCCAGRTCAAAACGAATTTCGCGTTCCGGCGCRACCTGACGTGCTGGCAGRCGATCRATCAGATAGGTATAGGCYGGYGTYCCGTTGCCTTGGAASACWGCTTTCARAATGTYGTCCTGRTTGATCGAAAGYGCGATGGCTTTGCGAATGTTYACGTCGCTCAGRAACTCRTTGGTGSTGTTCATAACCATGTGNAAANTTRCCGTTRCTGGCCATAGTTACGATGTTAACGCTYGRATYCTCCATGAGTTTRTCAAGGAACAGRGTTGGYGCTTTTTCCAGAATATCWACGCCGCCGGTYTTGAATTCAAGGAAACGGGTGGAATCTTCCAGAATTTCACGAAACACAATTCTGTCGATGTTCGCGGGTCCCTGATTGTCAGAAAGCGCCGAGCCCCACGTGTAATCGGGATTTTTCAATAATACGATTTCATCGCCGGTTTTCCATGAATCAAACATGAAAGGACCGGTACCGACAACAACAGTGCGCCCGAATTCTTCACCGTATGTCTCAATCGCGACCTTGCTGGGAACACCCGTGAAAGACGACGTGAAGTTATACAGAATGTTCGGATCCGGGCGACTCAGACTAATCTTGACCGACAGATCGCTGGTGATTTCAATGTTCTCGAATGCCGCAACCATGTATTTGGATTTACCAGTTGCCAGGTTTTCAAGGAACCATTTCAGCACTTCAGCGTTCAGATCCGAACCATCATGAAATTTCACGCCATCGCGCAGGGTGAAATTGATGGTCAGACCATCTTCTGACACATCCCAGGACTCCAGAAGATGTGGGTAGATGACGCCATCGGCRCCCATCTCTACAAGCCGGTCATATACCAGATAATAGACGTTGTTCGTTCTGTTCGTTGTGAACGGGTTAAAACTGTCCTGTCCGGCGTTGCCGGCATCCATCGATATTGTCAGTACCTTTTCCTGGGCGTATGCAACGCTCGCATTCATCCCGAGTGGTAATGCCAGCAGGCTGGTCATTAACACCGTCTTCAGTATTTTATTCATAACATTTCTCCATTGTTTGAATGGTGAAACTCCCTGTCAGAGCATTTTGTTCAAGAACGTCATTTCACCCATAGCAGAATCTGAAACTTGGCGTGATCCAAAAAATGCCTTTTGTTCTCGACACATGACCATTCAGTTTCGCCACTCAACTTCCGCGTAACTGAAATTTTATTTCTAGATAGACCTAACCGTCAACGCATAAACTTCACCCGTTTTTCGGCAATTGTAAGTAATAAATGACCAATTGCGCAGTCTTCGCCCGAACTGCGGAGAATCCACGCCTATGTGATATTTCACATATTTTTGATAAGTACATGACGATGTGCTGCTGTAATCGCGCCAGTAATTCGCTCTTTGCCTTTGATGAAATCAATTTAATTCGGGCACAAAGTATCCATCGGCCATGCTGCGCATAAGTTCAGATTTTTGAAAATCGGCTTTGTGAAAAGCATGCGGCTTCGAACTCTTGGCGCGCAGGAAAATCGTGAACTGGCATCTCCACGACAAGCGATGCCGAGAGCGCCGCAACAGCCGGAGCGGTCTGAATGCCATACCCTCCCTGCCCCGCCAGCCAGAAAAACCCGCCCGCGTCTTCTGCATACCCTATAACAAATTCATTATCTGGTGTGAATGT
>NVTR01000014.1 GCA_002732955.1 Marinosulfonomonas sp. | reverse complement strand
TCAAAGTCAGGCTATAGGTCGTTCTCGCGGTGGAATTACCACCAAAATACTGGCCCTGACCGATGCGCTTGGCAATCTGATTTCCTTTCGATTGATGCCGGGCCAAGCCCATGATCTGCGCGAAACAGCGCAGTTAACCGAGGGCATTTCATGCGAATTGTTCCTTGCAGATCGTGCATTTGATCCCTATTGGTTGCGTGAAAATCTGGCAACTTCGGGGATTGAGCCAGTCATCCCGCCAAAATCGAACCGGAAATTTCCACCAGAATTTGACAAACACAGTTACGAATGACGGCACTTGATCGAAAACTACTTCCAGAAACTGTAAGAATTCAAACTGAGACACTACCCCATGTGGTCCTGCAAAACTGATCAAAGCTACGCCGCTATGATCTATATGTCGGCAGCCATCATTAACTCACGACGAATATCAACAAGCCCTAGTTTTACCAACAATTGCCCCACACAATTCATTATTGCGCCTGATAGGAGCCCCCATGGAACAGACCCGTCGTTTTTTCATTGCCACCGCTGCTGCCGCTGGTGGAATAACACTCTTGCCCTATTCAACCCGCGCTGCCAGCCATAGCAGCGATGTATTTGCCACGTCAGGGGGCGATATTACCGTGCATCCGGTCAATCACGCCTCTTTCGTCATGGAAACGCCGGTTGGTACAATCTACGCCGATCCGGTTGGTGACGCTTCTGCATATGCTGGTTTTCCGACGCCTGACCTGATCCTTGTCACCCATGAACATGGCGATCACTACAATGCTGAAACACTCGCGGTAATTGTTGGCCCAGACACCCAGATCATCGCCAATCCGGCGGTATTCGCTATGTTGCCAGCCCCGCTCAAAGACAAGACCAGTCAGTTGGCCAACGGCGATTTCTCAACTTTTGGCGCGCTGAACATTAACGCAATCCCGGCCTATAACATAACCGACGACCGCAAGAAATTTCACCCACAAGGCCGCGACAATGGTTATGTTCTGGGGTTTGACGGTTTTCGCGTCTATATCTCGGGCGACACCGAAGACATCCCGGAAATGCGCGCGCTGAAAAATATCGATCTGACATTTCTTTGCATGAACCTGCCCTTCACCATGGATGTCAAAGCCGCCGCTTCTGCAATTGCAGATTTCCAACCCAGGTTTGTCTACCCTTACCACTATCGTGGTCGCACTGGCGGCACCCAGGACCCGGCTGAATTTGCTAGTCTGGTCGATAGCGCAATCGAGGTGAAAATGGGCGGCTGGTATAGCTGAGGAAACGATCTTACCCAGTGGTTTTCGGCGCATAGCTCGCCGGGTCAACCTGTTCGGGGCGGCCTTCAAGGTCCAGCCTGGCAATGCTGGCCGGCGTGTTTGAAACAACTTTACCGCCCCGGACTACAGCAAGGCGTGTCGCACAAAGGCGAATGGCCTCAATCGGGTCCGTCGCCTGTAACAATACCATGTTTGCCTGACAGCCCTTTTCCAGACCATAGCCCTGCAACCCCATGATCGAGGCCGAATTCACCGTCACGGCATCGAAACACCACGCCATATCCTCGCGGCTGGAAAGCTGCCCGACATGCAGTCCCATGCTGGCCACTTCCAGCATGTCGGCGCGCCCCATCGAATACCAKGGGTCCATCACACAATCCGAACCAAAGCCGATATTGATACCCGCCGCCTTCAGTTCCGGGACCCGTGTTTGCCCGCGGCGCTTTGGRTAACTGTCATGGCGACCCTGCAACATGATGTTGATCAGCGGGTTCGGGATGACGTGTAGCTGAGCTTCGGTGATCAGCGGAATCAGTTTCGAGGCATAGTAATTATCCATCGAGTGCATCGAGGTCAGATGTGAACCTGTAACCCGCCCCTGCAATCCCAGCCGYGTKGTYTCAWRRGCCAGCRTTTCCACATGGCGGCTAAGSGGGTCATCGCTTTCGTCACARTGCATATCGACCATCAGACCGCGATTGGCCGCCAGTTCGCAAAGGTAYTTCACCGAKGCYGCGCCATCCGCCATCGTGCGCTCAAAATGCGGAATGCCACCGACCACATCGACACCCATATCGAGTGCGCGCAGCAGGTTGGTCTTGGCTGTGGRATCACGAAACACACCGTCCTGCGGAAATGCCACCAATTGCARGTCAARGTATGGCGCRACCTGCTTACGTACYTCGATCAGGGCTTCCACGCCTTTCAAWTCATCRTCGCAWATATCGACGTGGCTKCGGATCGCCCCRATCCCCATWGCCACTGCCAGATCGCAGTATCGCAATGCCCGTTCGATAATTTCATTAACAGTCTGAACCGGTTTCAGCTCACCCCAAAGCGCGATACCCTCCAGCAACGTTCCCGACACGTTCATCCGCGGATTGCCCAGTGACAGGGTCGCGTCCATGTGGAAATGCGGGTCAACAAAGGGTGGCGACACCAGATGTCCGCCCGCGTCAATRACCTGCCCGGCCTCAGCCTTGATCCCCGGCTCAACYGCTGCAATCACCCCGTCTACACAGGCAATATCAACGCCCACCTGCCCGTCCGGCAAGGTGGCATTCCTGATGATCAGATCAAAACTCATCCCCGTTGCCCCTTGAACCACGGTTTCAACAATGCGCGCGGGTACTCGGCGCGCCGGGCCACCACCACAAGGGCGAATATCGACAACACGTAAGGCGCCATCAGGAATATTTGCGATGGTACAAACGCCCCTACTTCGGTTTGCAAACGCACCTGGAACGCATCAAACGCGCCAAACAGAATGGCCCCCAACAGGGCCTTACCGGGTCGCCAACTGGCRAAAATCACCAGCGCAATGCAGATCCAGCCGCGCCCGTTGACCATACCGAAAAAGAAAGCGTCAAACGCCGACATGGTCAGGAATGCGCCACCAAGCGCCATGATCGCCGACCCCGCGACGATAGCACCGATCCGCAGCCCATAGACCGACAACCCCTGAGCGTCTGCGGCATCCGGGTTATCACCAACCGCCCGGACCGCCATGCCAAGCGGTGTGCGGTTTAATACCCACCAGACCAGCGCCACCATGAAAATCGCGAGCCAGGTCATCGCAGTTTGCTGGAACAATACCGGCCCCAGAAACGGCAGATCCGAGAGAACCGGCAGGTCCAGCGGTTGAAACGGCACAATCCGCGGTGGCGAAGTCACATCGGGCAAGGCCGTTCGATAGGTGAAAGACGCCAGCGATGTGGCCAGCATGGTGATCCCAAGACCAGACACGTGCTGCGACAGGCCCAGGGGCACGGTCAAAATCGCGTGGATCAGGCCAAGAAAGCCGCCCGCCATGGCCGCCACAACCAGCCCGCCCCACAGGCCGGCGCCCAGATAAACAGCCATCCAGCCGGTCATTGCGCCGGCGACAAATATCCCCTCAATCCCGAGGTTCAGAACCCCGGATTTTTCACAGATCAATGCACCCAGAACGCCAAAGATCAGCGGCGTCGCGATACGCAGCGCCGCTGCCCAAAAGTTTTCAGAAATAAGGATTTGCAGAATATCCATTACGCCACCCCGGCTTTCACGCGGGTGATCCGGTACTTAGCAATGAACCCGCCGATTAACACCGAGATCAACGACAATGCCACCACCAGATCAGCCAGAAAGCTGGAAACGCCCATGGCGCGGCTCATGGTGTCAGCGCCAACAAATACCGAGGCGATGAAAACGGCGGAAATAACCACACCAATCGGTGACAGCCCGGCCAGCATCGCTACCACAATGCCCGTAAAGCCGAACCCCGACGACAGGTCCGCCGTCAGATACCCCTTTAACCCGGCGACCTCGCTAACCCCAGCCAACCCGGCCAGCGCGCCCGAAACCACCGCCGCCCCCATTAGCGTGCGTTTGACGCCAATCCCGGCATGCAGCGCCGCAGCCGCATTTTCACCGACCGCGCGGAGCTTGAAACCCCAGACACTTTTGGACAACATGATATGCGCCAGAGCGGCGGCGATCAGCGCGATTATCAGCCCGAAATGTATCCGCATCCGTGGCATTAATTGCGGCAATATCCCTTCGTCAACAATCGGGGCCGATTGCGGCCAACCCAGACCCAAGGGGTCTTGCAGCGGTCCTTCAAGCATCATTTGCAGGAAGATCAGGATGATGAAATTCAGCAGCAAGGTCGTTACCACCTCATCCGCGCCAAACCGGGTTTTCAGGTACGCAGGCCCGGCCATTCCGGCAGCCCCGGCGGCCATCCCGGCGATCAGGATGATCGGAATCATGATGAAGGCAGGCGCATCGATCAGCCCGGTTCCCACGGCCACCGCCGCCATCGCACCAAGGTATAACTGCCCCTCGGCCCCGATATTCCACAGTTTGGCGCGAAACGCCAAAGTCGCCGCCAATCCAGTGAAAATCAGCGGCGTGGCGCGAGTSRGCRKYYMSGYRMWKSYMRASRKKGWGCCRRRRATMSSSWWGAMSMTSYKCMYSYRSRCKYYRRRCARRKYRSYCMSYSYMRASYTYRSCSGSATCSMSKYCASSMMCRRSSYSATSMCCGCCGACATCACCGGCACACCAACTGACAGCGCACGCGATGGTGTGTCACGGGGTTCAATACGGATCATGCTGCTTCCCCTGCCATCATCAGGCCAATGGCTGCGCGGTCTTGGCTACTCGCCTCAACCAGCTGCCCRTCATGGATAACTATTATTCGATCCGACAGGGCCAGAACCTCATCCAGATCCTCGGAAATCAACAGCACACCTGCCCCGCGTTCWCGCGCTTCTAACAGGCGCCGCCCGACCTCATTCGCGGCACCCAGATCAAGGCCGCGCGTTGGCTGATTTGCCAGAATCAAACGCGGACTGCATTCAAACACCCGCGCCAGGATCAGTTTCTGGATATTGCCGCCYGACAACAGYCGSGCYTCGGCATCGATTCCMGGCCCGCGAATGTCRTAATCCTGCGTCAGTTTWTYGGCGTGGGTMCGGATCGTATCCTGACGCAGAAATCCGTTTTTCTGAACATCCGCGTCACCAAGCCGCTCGATGATCAGGTTCTCCGACACGCTCATCGCACCGATCATACCATCATGGTGGCGGTCCTCAGGGATACGACCCACCCCTGCTGCCAACAGGTTTTGCGGGTCAAACCGGKTAACCTGTACCCCATCCACCAGCATSRCCCCCTGATCCGGCCTCGCCAGACCRGARAYWACWCGCGCCAGMGCSGATTGRCCRTTGCCAGAAACGCCRGCRATGCCGACGACCTCATGGGCGTRAACCGTCAGATCAACCCCGTGCAGGCTATTGCGSGCRCTATCRCCYCGCACRGTCAGCGATTTCAGCTGYAAWACTGGCGCCCCCGGCGCCATTGCTTYACGYGGGGTCACAGGCGTATCTGCCCCGACCATCATCCGCGCGATGATACGCTCATCCGCTTGAGCGGTGGCTATCTCACCCACCAGCTTGCCATGGCGCAATACCGCGATCCGGTTCGAAAATGCCAAAACTTCCCGCAGCTTATGCGAAATGAAAATCACGGACAGACCATCGCGGGTCATCGCGCCAATATTTTCGAACAGGGTRTCCGCTTCCTGTGGCGTCAGAACCGCCGTCGGTTCATCCAGCACCAGAATCCGGGCATCGTGGTAAAGTGCTTTCAGAATTTCAACACGCTGGCGCTCACCAACTGACAACTTGCCGACCAGTTCATCCAGCGGCGCCGCTAAGCCAGTGCGTTTAATAATTTCGCCGATTTTCTTGCGCGCCGCCGCGCGGTTCTGCCGCCAGGACCACAGGCTTTCCGARCCAAGCAGGATATKGTCCAGCGCCGACAGATTTTCCGCCAGTGTAAAATGCTGGTGAACCATTCCGATCCCCGCGTCCAGCGCCGCCTGCGGGTGGCCCAATGTAAGCGGGTGCAATTTCCCCGCCTCATCCGCCACGTCCACCGTGCCGCTGTCAGGCAAATAATGCCCGAATAGCATGTTCATCAGTGTGGTTTTTCCGGCCCCGTTCTCACCAAGCAAGGATAAAACTTCACCGCGATGCAAATCAATGCTCACGGCGTCATTTGCGACAACCGTGCCAAATCTCTTGGATAACCCGTTAAGGCGAAGGACCAGATTTTGCGTCATCGGAATAGGGCCGGTTTGATCCGGCCCCTCCTGTTCTTACTTATCGGAAACCGGCTCTTCATCATTGACAGTAACCACAAAGCTCCCGTCCATAATCGCCGCCGATTTCGCCGCAACAGCTGCAACAACATCAGCTGATACCAGCGCCTCATCCATCACCAGCGAACCGCCAYMWYSSRCMATRWWSMKGKNNTGGCCRYWMYCRKCMKMMSCRKMWKRKYSRWCRKSARSRCMGRSWWYMRMMRYATCARKSGYTGKWWCCATATGCCAAATCGCTGACGCMAGGATCGTACCCGGATAATCAGCCGCCGTATCAATCACGTTGCCGATTGCYTTTKTGCCACGCTCAACAGCTGCGTCAGAGACTCCGAAACGCTCGGCATACATAACGTCTGCCCCGGCATCCATCATCGCAAATGCGCTTTCTWTCGCTTTTGGCGGATCGTACCAGCTGTCAATAAAGTTCACCAAAAACTTAACATCGGGGTTGGTTTCGCGCGCGCCTTCCATGAACGCGTTCATCAGTCGGTTTACCTCGGGGATCGCGTAGCCCCCGACCATACCGATCACATTACTTTCACTGGCCGCACCGGCSACCATTCCGGACAGATAAGCTGGCTCATGGATAAAGTTATCGAACACAGAAAAATTTGGCTCCTGTGGCGCGAATGATGAACCCATCAGGAACGCAGTCTCAGGATAATCCTCGGCCACTTTGCGCGCCGCGCGTTCCAGCCCAAAAACTTCACCCACAATCAGATCTACGCCGGATTCTGCAAATTCTCGCATCACCCGTTCATAGTCAGTATTGGCGACGTTCTCAGAGAACGTATATTCAATGTCGCCCCGTTCCTGCGCCGCGTTCAGCGCGATATGGATACGGCTGATCCATTGCTGCTCAACCGGCAGCGTAAATATCCCGGCGACCTTTATGGTTTCGGCCATCGCACTCGCTGTTGACATCACCATGCCCAGGGCAACCGCCCCGGCGATCACGCCCCTTCTGGATAGTATTCTTGGTAGTCGCATTCTGTATTCCTCCCATTGACAGCAAATCTTTTGAGTTCGCTCTGACACAGTGACACATTTATTGACCAAACGATCAAGAAAATTCTAACCACCCCAACCCTCGGCCAGGGTCTTTCGCACGCCCTTACTTTTTCTGCCGCAGCTTGGCCGGAGTCAAATCCACGCGATTCATCCGGCCAACATATTCCGGTAGCATCGGAATGTAATCTTCGGGGCCGTCACCMCCRGCACTRTGGGCCGCTGCAAATGAGTTCTTCACAGCATTGCCAATCGGRTTCGCCAMCCCYGCYRCATCSGCCATCGCGCCCAGATAACGCAAATCTTTATAGGCGTTGGTCAGCGTAAATTTATGCGCCTCGGGATTGCCACCAATCGTGTAATCCATAAACGTCTGATAAAATCCGCAATCCATCCGGCTGCCCCGGATGATGCTATCAAAGCGTTCCGGCGAAATCCCGACCTTTTGCGATAGTGCCAGGGCCTCGGCGTAAATCGCACCATAGCCGAGGGACAAAAAATTGTTCAACAGCTTCATGCGATGCCCGTCGCCAATGGTCCCAATGTGGACAATCTTGCCAGCCCAGGTTTCCATCACCGGCTTGACCCGATCAAACACATCGTCCARCGCGCCAACAATYGCCTGTAGTTCACCTGTCTCGGCTTGCGCCGGTGTGCCGCCCAAAGGTGCATCCACAAAATCYACATCAGCCTTGGCCATTTCTGCGGCCAACATCGCGGTGGAATTCGGATCAGAGGTCGAACAATCGACAATCACCGAACCGCTTTTCAATCCTCCCTGCAATCCCCGGACAAYTGCCTCAACCTGCGGCGAACCCGGCGCGCAAATAAATACAACGCTAGAATTTTCCCCAAGCTCTTGCAGCGTAGACATTTCCTGAGCACCGCGCGACACCAATTCCTCGACAGGCGCGCGATTGCGATGCGCAATCACATTTARACCATAACCACCTWTGATGATGTTCTTGGCCATGCCATGGCCCATCAAACCAACGCCGACAAAGCCTACAGTTTCCGAATTTCCTGACATCGCCCGATCTCCATTATTTTGCATTCTGTTTCAACAGTCCCGACCRGTTAAGCGCGCCAGTCCAGCACTTTTTTCTCAATAAACCCGATAATCGCACTAATCGTCACCCCAAGAATCGAAAGTATCGCCACCCCGGTGAACAGCCGCTCTAGGTCATAGAGCGATCCAGCCTCCAAAATATACGCCCCGATGCCAAATTCTGCCCCCAGCATTTCCGCGGCCACCAACAGGATAATCCCGATTGCCAGACTGATCCGTAAGCCTGAAAGAATACCGGGCATCGCACCGGGTAAAACAATCTTGGTTACAATCGACAGCCACGACATATTAAAACTCTGCCCCATCCGTATCAGCGTTCGATCGACATTATCCACCGCGCCGTAAGTGGCAACAATCGTTGGCGTGAACGTRCCAAGAGCGATCAGCGCGTATTTTGAGGTCTCATCAATTCCGAACCAGATCACAAACAGCGGCAGCAGCGCGATCTTTGGAATGGGAAACAGCGCCGACACCAGTGGGACCAGCCCGGCCCGAATGAACGAAAACAACCCGACCAGTACGCCAATGCCGATCCCCGCCGAAATCCCAAGAGTTGCTCCAACAAACAGCCGCATCAGGGATGGTAAAAGATGCTGCCACAACAGTCCGGTTTTCCACAGATTAACGAAGGTCGAAAACACATCCGACGGGCGCGGCATTGTCAGGTTCGAAATAAACCCCACCCGCGTGCCCCATTCCAGAAACGCTATCAGCAAAACAAATACCAGCATGCCAACCCCGCGTTTGGATTTTGGGGCAAAACCGCCGCCGCGAAACCTGACCGGTTTTCTGGATGTACCTGTTTCAGACATGTATTAGTTCTTGATCCGCCGCCGCCGCTTCGTCTCTCATCATATCCCACAGATATTTTTGCTTACGATCCAAATCAGCGTCCCAAACCCCGCGCTCGGCCAGCGGCTTTTCAATCTCAACAACCTCACGAATTCGCCCCGGTCGCCGTGACAACACWACAATTGAATGCCCSAGCCGAACCGCCTCATTCAGATTGTGGGTGACGTACACGGCCGTAAAAGGCTGCCGGGTCCAAAGAGTCACCAAATCATCCATCAACAATTCACGCGTCTGACTGTCCAGCGCCGACAAYGGTTCATCCATCAACATCACTGCCGGGTTTACCGCCAGCGCACGCGCCAGCGCTACCCGCTGTTTCATCCCGCCTGATAGTTGCCGGGGCAGTGCTTTGCGAAAATCGCTCAGCTTGGTGCGCGCCAGGACATCCTCGATGATCTGCTGCTTGCGCACTTTTCCAAGTTTATGGTCCTCCAGCACCAGACTGACGTTGCCCTCGACTGTGCGCCACGGCAACAGGGCAAAATCCTGAAACACGTATGTCAGCGCATTTAGCGTATCCTTTGGTGGCTCACCCACCTGAATAACCTGCCCACTCTCGGGGCGTTCCAGCCCGCCGATAAGCCGCAACAACGTGGATTTCCCACAGCCGGACGGCCCGACAATACACATGATCTGACCCGACGGGATCGTCAGGCTGATATCGCGCAACACCTCGGTCTCGCCGTAAGCGTGGCTTAGGTTTTCAAGCAAAAGTTCCATGGTTCTCTCACCGCATATCGCGGAAAATCAGCGGGGCAGAAAGTGACCTGCCCCGCCGGATATTCTAGATCATATCGACGTAGGACTGATCGACCAGCGTATCAATTGTAATGCTGTCCTTGACCAGAGCCTCGGCCTTGAACCAATCCAGCTGATCCTGCAACGACGTCAGGTTCATCGCCGCACCTTTGTTGATCCGCATCGCCCCGTTGATAATGCTGGGGGCCGCCTTTTCATATTCGCGGTCGGTGTAAACGTACTTATGAACCAGTTTCACCATTTCTTCCGCCGCGTCATCCCCGGCTGTCCGATCCACCAGTGCAGCGTTGAAATCATCCGCACCACGCGCAAACGCCGCTAAAAACGCCTCCGATTTAGCCCGTTCATTCGCGGCATTATCGGCCGACGTGAACACCGTCGTCACCTGATAATTCGGCAGGTAATCCGACACGTTACCAATTATATGCACGGCCCCTGCGCCCGCCAGTGGTTTGGCAATGTGGGGCACAATCGACCATGCATCAATTTGACCAGATTTTAGCGCACCGATGATTGCGCCTACTTTGCTTAGGGGCTTAAAATTCAACTCAGCACCTTCAGCCGCTGCAATCTTGGAGCCCATGTAATGGAACGATGATCCGGCCTGGGTGATGCCGAACGACTTGCCGTCCAGCATAGAAGCATGGGTTAGCCCCGCATCAAACGCCGCGTTTGAGGCCAGAATTTTCTGCCCGTCGATCCCCGGTTCTTCCGATAGCGCGCCGCCARTCACCTTGGCCGCGCCTTTTTCCGCCAGCGAAATCAACCCGCCCGAAACGGCCGTCACTGCAAAATCTGCATCGCCGGATGCAATCGCAATCGCCATCGGTTGCGCGGCCTGAAAGAATTTGAATTCCACATCCAGTCCSGCTTCTGCAAAATACCCCCGTTCAAAGGCGACAAAGCTGGCCGAATGGCTGGTGAAACGCAGCGCCCCGACATTGATCTTACTTCCTGCCAGGGCGGGCATCGCAACCAAGGACGCAGCCGCTGCGCCGCCCATCATTCCCAATGTCTGGCGTCTGTTGAAATTAGTCATATTTTCCCTCACTATTCTTCTATTCTCCGGGCAGATAATTATACGGGTCTTGCGCCACTGTCACGTCAGCAAATTTTAAAATCCGGTAAATATCGCACCCATTGCAAGTTATTGTCTAATAACTTACATGCTAACCTATGTAACCCAAGGCGACATCATGACCCCTCAAACCACTGCCGGTACAAAAATGAAAAGAGTACTAATTGTTGTACTCGCCCTTGYAATCGGCATCGCAATTGTCGCCACTTTTATATCAAGAAAACAACCCCCCGAACGTGTAGAGGCCGTTGAAAGCGCGCGCAGTGTCCGGGTCATCGAAGCGGCACTTGTCCCTTTTATTATGCAGGCTTCGGGGTTTGGTTCAGCAACCCCAGACAAGACCTGGAGCGCCGTTTCAAACGTCAAGGGACACGTCATTGATCGCCATGAAACCCTCGAAAGCGGTGCGGTGGTTYTGAAAGGGGAATTGTTGCTCGAAATTGATCCCGGGTTCTATGAACTCGCGCTGGCCGAGGCAAATGCSGAGATTGCCAGTGTTGATGCAGAAGTCGCACAACTGGCGCAGGAAGCCATCAACACCGAAGCCCTGCTGGAACTGGAACGCCAACGTCTTGAACTTGCCGAAGCTGACCTTGAACGCACCCGCGGATTAGTGGCCTCAAATACCCTCGCCCAGACCCGGCTTGACACCCAACTGCGTACCACATTGCAACAACGCCAGGCTGTGCAGGCCCTGATCAACCAGCAAAATATYATCCCAATTCAGCTAGAGCGGCTTGGCACCCAACAGGAACGCGCCATCAGCAAACGGGCGCAGGTGCAATCCGACCTTGAAGACACCAAGATTTATGCGCCGTTTGATTTGCGGATCAACGAAGTAAGTGCCGAAATGCACCAGTATATCAATCCCGGCCAGATCCTATTAACCGGCGACGGTACCAAAGCGGTCGAGGTAATCCTGAACGTTCCGATGCCCGGCTTGCGCCGGCTCGTGGCGGAACTGCCCACAGAAAACGGAGAGCCTGATATTGGCGCTCTTTCAGCGTATGTCCAACTGGTTAACCAAAATCAGGCCTGGGACGCCCAGGTCGTTCGCATCGCCAACGGCATCGATCCGGCAACCAGATCCGTTCGTGTCGTGCTTAGCATTCCGCAACCACAGGGCCCRCTGCACCCGATAAATAATCCGCCCTTGCCCAAGGGCTTATATGTGGAAGGCATTCTTTCTACAGCGGCTACCCAACCGCAAATGGTAATACCCCAGCAAGCAATCCATGAGGGCTGGGTCTATCTGGTAAACACCGACAACCGGCTAAAGAGAACCGAAATTGAGGTTGCCTTTCAACAGAACGGGTTGGCCATAATTTCTGCCGGTCTTGAACCCGGTGACATCGTGATCCTTGATGATATTGTGCCGGCCATCTCAGGATCGCTGCTTGATCCACAACGTGACATGGCCACCGAAACAGCGCTGATATCTATGGCTACAGGTGAAGCAGAATGATCCGCTGGTTTACCGGGCATCCGACGGCGTCCAATCTGCTGTTGATCGTGATGCTGGCGGTTGGAATTTTTGCGGCACCCACTTTGCTGCGTGAAACTTTTCCTGATTACTCCCCAACCGAGGCACAGATCACCATCGCCTACCGCGGCGCCAGTGCTGCCGACGTGGAAGACGCCATATGCCTGCGAATTTCCGATGCACTGAARGGTGTGACCAATCTGGAAGAACTGATCTGTAGTGCACAGGATAACGTCGCCAGCGCCGTCGCCAAGATGAGCCCGGGCGGTGATGTCGGGCGTTTTCTGGATGAAGTAGACGCTGAAATTAATGCTATCACGGATTTTCCGGCCAACGCTGACGCCGCCATCATCAACCAGTTATTCACAACCGATCTGGTTTCCGCCCTCGCCGTCTACGGTGAAATGTCCCTTGCCGATCTGGAATCTTACGGCAATACGCTGGAACAGCGCCTGTTTGATATCGATAATGTAGCAGCCGTAAAGATCAAAGGCCTTTCTCAGCGCCAATGGCAAATCGAAATTTCCAGCGAGTCGTTGCAGCAATACGGTCTTTCCGTCAGCGACATTTCCCGCCTGGTCCGTCAACAAAACATCGACATGCCGCTTGGCACCCTGACAACAGACGCGCAAAATGTGCAATTGCGTTTCGTAAACCAGAGCCGCTCAATCGAAGACCTGCAAAATCTGGTCGTTCTGTCCGGCAACGCGGGCGCCGAAATTAGTCTTGGCAGCATCGCGACCATTACCGAAACTTTTGACCTGGAAGAAGAAAAAGTCCTGTTCAACGGTCATCGTGCGCTGATCTTCGAAATTCATAAAAACAAGGAAAGTGACGCGATCAAAGTGATGGCCGATATCACCGATTTTCTGGAAGCCGAACAAGCGGCTATGGGCGACGGTGTGACCCTGACCATCACTCAGGACATGACCTCCATCGTTGAAGATCGTCTGAAAATGCTGGTCAAAAACGGAATCATGGGTCTGATCCTTGTCGCGGGAACCATGAGCCTGTTCTACCGCCCGCGACTGGCGATCTGGGCTATCCTCGGCCTGCCGGTTGCTTTTGCCGGGGCGTTTGCCGTTATGGCCGCGTTCGGCCTGTCACTCAACATGATTACGCTGGTGGGTCTGCTGGTGGCCATTGGTATCGTGATGGACGATTCCGTGGTGATCACCGACAGTATTTCTGACAGCGTCGCGCACGGCCAGTCG
The DNA here is from genome assembly GCA_002732955.1 of Marinosulfonomonas sp. Classification (GTDB taxonomy): domain Bacteria; phylum Pseudomonadota; class Alphaproteobacteria; order Rhodobacterales; family Rhodobacteraceae; genus NVTR01. Next base: position 40,939 of record NVTR01000014.1, on the reverse strand, counting down.
GCGCTAGAGTCCGTGACTAAGGGGGTAAAACAGGTCTTACCGGGGGTGTTGTCGTCCTTTCTGACCACCATCGCCGTGTTCGGCCCGCTGTCATTTCTGTCGGGAGAATTGGGTACTGTGTTGGAAGTCATGCCAATCGTCCTGCTCGCCGCCCTCGCCGCAAGCCTGATTGAGGCCTTCTGGATTCTGCCGCACCACCTGAAGAACCCTATCGCCCACATCGTCGCCAACGAACCCAGCCGWTTTGCCAAAGCCTTTGACGCCGGCGTAGAAGTCTTTCGCGAAGGTGTTGGTAAAATTGCCGATTTTTCGATCAAATTTCGCTATTCCATGTTGGCRCTGCTGATCATCGCGCTGTTCGGTTCAGTCGGCTTTTTCGCCGGTGGCAACATTAAAATGGAAGCCATGCCAGACATGGAGGGCGACGTGATTGAGGCTCGTCTGCTTCTGCCCCAAGGCACACCCTTATCACGCACCGAAGAAGCCGTSGCACAGGTGGTTGATGCCTTGATGCGGATCAACGATGATCTGGAACAGCCCGAAAAGCAGGATTTGGTTCAGGCAGTTCAGGTKCGGTTTAACGAAAACTTAAGTGCGGGCGAAAGTGGTCCCCATGTCGCGACCATCGGCATTGACTTGTTAACCGCCGAAGCCCGCACCACGTCGCTCGATGTGCTGATCCCGCTTTGGCGCGAGGAAATTGGCGCGATCTACGGGCTGATCAACATGACAATTCAGGARCCCGGGTTTGGCCCCGCCGGAATACCAATTGAAATCCGTATTCAGGGCRCCGATCTGGATCAGATGAAACTCGCGTCGGGTGATCTGGTGGATTATCTGAACGGCTATGTCGGCGTGTTCAATGTGATGGACGACCTGCGCCCCGGTAAACCACAACGGCAGTATTCTCTCTCGGACGGGGCCAGCGCCCTTGGGTTCACATCCGAATCCGTGGCCTCGCAGCTGCGTTCCGGGATGCTGGGCGACATYGTTGACAGCCTGCAACTTGGCGATCAGAACATCGAAATCACCGTCAGCCAGTCCGACGCAGAACGCACCTCACTCGATAGCCTGAACAGTGCTATGGTCACATCACGCACCGGGCAATCCGTTCCGCTGAACGTTGTCACAAACGTCATCGAAGCCCGGGAATGGGCCAAAATCACCCTGATCGACGGTGTGCGCACTGTGACGGTCGAAGCTAACGTAGACGCAGGGCAAGCCAACGCCGGCGCGCTGGTCGGTGACATCCAGAAAAACTGGCTGCCGGATGCGGTGGCAACCTATCCCGAGCTGGAATTCACTTTCCTCGGTCAGGTCGCCTCAACGGCCGAAACCGCTAAATCGATCGCACGTGGCCTTGGCATCGGTATGCTCGGTATATTCCTGATCCTGTCCTTCCAGTTTCGCAGCTACATCGAACCCCTGATCGTCATGCTCGCCATCCCGCTGGCGCTGATCGGCTCAATCTGGGGACACGTGTTAATGGGCTATGACATATCCATGCCCTCGCTGATCGGGGCGGCATCACTGGCAGGGATAGTGGTAAACAACTCAATCCTGCTGATGCAGTATATCAACAGATACCGATTGGAAGGTGTTCCAACCCTGMTCGCCGCCGGGCGGGCAAGCCGCGCCCGCACCCGGCCGATCTTTATCTCAACCACCACCACCATTGCGGGGATGTTGCCGCTGCTCGCCGAAACCAGCGCGCAGGCGGCATCGATCATCCCACTGGTGATTTCACTGGTRTTCGGCCTGCTRACCTCAACCACGCTGGTGCTGCTGGTACTGCCGTCACTTTACGTAATTTTGGATGACATTGGTGCTACCGGTTTCAACCCCGAACAAAGCACCGCCTAATCTTAGCCTACAGATAATCCTCAAGCGGCGGGCAAGTACAAATCAGATGTCGATCCCCGTAAACATTGTCTACCCGACCCACGGGGGGCCAGTATTTATCCACCCGAAACGCGCCCTTGGGGAAACAGGCCTGTTCGCGGCTATAGGGCCGGTCCCAATCCGCCACCAGATCTTCCACCGTGTGGGGTGCGTTTTTTARCGGGTTGTTTTGCGGGTCCATTTCACCGTTTTCAATCGCTGCAATTTCAGCGCGGATTGACAGCATCGCATCACAAAACCGGTCCAGCTCGGCTTTGGTTTCGGACTCGGTCGGTTCAACCATAAGCGTCCCTGACACCGGCCAGCTCATGGTTGGCGCGTGAAACCCGCTATCCATCAGCCGCTTGGCAATATCATCTACCGTGACATGGGCGGAAACATCGTAGGGGCGCGTGTCCAGAATACATTCATGCGCCACCCGGCCATTAGTACCGCGAAAAAGCACCTCGTAAGCTCCCTGCAATCGCGTGGCGATATAGTTCGCATTCAGAATCGCAACCTTGGTCGCCTGCGTCAGCCCGGCCCCGCCCATCATCAGGCAATAGGCCCAGCTGATCACCAGAATAGATGCAGAACCGTAGGGCGCGGAACTTACCGGCCCTTCCATACCGCCGGTTACAAAATGCCCCGGCAGATGCGGTGCCAGATGTGCTTTGACGCCAATCGGCCCCATGCCGGGGCCCCCGCCCCCATGGGGAATCGCAAAAGTTTTGTGCAGGTTCAGGTGGCTGACATCGCCGCCAACATCGCCCGGGCGTACCAGACCAACCATCGCATTCATGTTGGCTCCGTCGATATAGACCTGACCGCCGTTTTCATGGGTGATCGAACAAATATCGCGCACAGTTTCTTCAAACACACCGTGGGTGGACGGATAGGTGATCATGCAGGCGGCCAGATTATCGCCCGCGGCCTCGGCCTTTTCACGGAAATCCACCAAATCAATATCGCCGTTCTCAGCCGACTTSACCACGACCACCTTCATCCCCGCCATCTGCGCGCTGGCCGGGTTGGTGCCGTGCGCTGAAACCGGGATCAGGCAGATGTTACGCTCCATATCGCCGTTGGAACGGTGATAGGCSGAKATCGTCAGCAACCCGGCATATTCCCCCTGCGCACCCGAATTTGGCTGCATSGAAATCTGGTCATAACCMGTAATCTGGCACAGCATGTCCGACAGATGGTCAATCATCTGGCAATAACCCTGTACCTGATCAGCGGGGGCAAACGGGTGAATGTTGGAAAATTCAGGCCAGGTCAGCGGCATCATCTCGGCGGCTGCGTTCAGCTTCATTGTGCAGGAACCAAGCGGTATCATCGCCCGGTCCAGTGCCAGGTCACGGTCCGCCAGACGGCGCATATARCGCATCATTTCGGTTTCAGCCCGGTTCATGTGGAACACCGGGTGGGTCAGATACTCGGACTTGCGCCCCAAAGTGGGCGGTATCCGGTGATAATCCGCCGGGAAATCATCGCGGCTGTAATTCAGCCCAAATGCGCGCCAAACCGCCTCCAGATTGGCCGGACGCACAGTTTCATCCAGCGTTAGCCCCAGCTTGGTATCACCAACTTTGCGCAGGTTTAGCTGCTCGGCTAATGCCGCATTATAGATCACGCCCTGCATCGCGCCGACTTCGACGGTGATGGTGTCGAAGAAGAATTCAGGCTCTACTTTGAACCCACCAGCCTCCAGCCCACGCGCCAGCCGGTCCGTTTTGCGGTGAATTCGCTGCGCTATCGCCTTCAGGCCCTCAGGCCCATGGAAAACAGCATAAAACGATGCCATCACCGCCAGCAATGCCTGCGCCGTACAGACATTCGACGTCGCCTTTTCACGCCGTATATGCTGCTCTCTGGTTTGCAGACTCAGGCGGTACGCCGGATTACCATGGGTATCCACCGACACCCCAACCAGCCGCCCCGGCATGTTGCGTTTATAGGCGTCCTTGCATGACATATACGCGGCAGAAGGCCCGCCAAAACCCATAGGTACCCCAAACCGCTGTGTCGACCCAACGGCAATATCSGCCCCCATCGCGCCCGGTTCCTTTAGCAATGTCAGCGCCAGCGGATCAGCAATAACGATCCCAATCGCTTTTGCTGCGTGCAACGCCTCTATCTCAGCCGTGAAATCCGTAACGTCACCATATGTCCCCGGGTACTGAAATATCGCCCCAAACACATCCTCGGCGACCAACGCACCCGGCGCCCCAACAATAACTTCAATCCCCAACGGCGCGGCTCGCGTCTGCATCACCGCAATATTCTGCGGATGGCAATTCTCATCGACAAAAAACGCCTTGGCCTTTGACTYGGATACCCGCTCCGCCATGGTCATTGCTTCCGCCGCAGCGGTCGCTTCGTCCAACAACGAAGCGTTCGCCACGTCCAACCCGGTCAGGTCGCAAACCATTGTCTGATAATTCAGCAGAGCCTCCAACCGCCCCTGACTGATCTCCGGCTGATAAGGCGTATAGGCCGTRTACCASGCCGGGTTTTCCAGAATATTACGCTGAATAGCCGGCGGCGTAACGGTGCCATGAAACCCCTGCCCGATCATCGTGGTGAAGACYTTGTTCTTCTTCGCCACCTGCCRGATTTCATACAGGAATCCCCGCTCGGATTTTGCCTTACCGAAATCCAGCGGCTTATCCTGACGGATATTCGCCGGTATCGTTTGCTCGATCAGCTCATCAATTGAACCAACGCCAACAGCCTTCAGCATATCGTCTATCTCGGTCTCGGAAGGCCCGATATGGCGCAGGTTTGCAAAATCATAGGGCAGGTAATCTGTAGGGGTAAATGGCATCGCAGGGGACTCCTCAGGCGATAAATTCATTATATTCAGCCTCTGACATATAGTCATCCATCGCCGACATATCCTCGATCTTCATCTTGAAGATCCAACCGTCTCCGGTTGCGTCCTCATTGATCTTGCCCGGCTCATCTTCCAGCGCGCCGTTCACTTCAACGATCTCGCCGTCAAGCGGGGCCAGAATGTCCGACGCTGCCTTGACGCTCTCAATCACCACGGCCTCATCATCCTTGGACACGGTGGTCCCGGCATCTGGCAGTTCAACAAAAACGATCTCGCCCAATTGCTCGCTGGCATGTGCAGTGATCCCGACAACCACCAGATCATCCTCTATGCGCATCCATTCGTGCTCTTCGGTAAACTTCATCTCACTCTCCTGTTTTATCGTTTGTAATTTGAAGGCCGAAACGGCATTGCCGCAACTAATGCAGCCATCCGTTTGCCCCGAACCTCACCATAGATCGTAGTGCCAACCTCAGCATGTTCAATACTGACATATCCCATCGACATCGGCCGCTCGATACTGGGGCCATAGGCACCCGAGGTCACCGTTCCAATCGGCTCACCTCCCTCTGCATCTGCAAATAAAACCGTCCCATCACGCATCGGCGCGCGGGTTTCCGGCAGTATGCCTACGCGACGCCGGGTTGCACCGTTTTCCAGCTCATCCAAAATTCGCCCGGCGCCCGGGAAACCGCCCGCCCGCTCACCACCCGTTCGACGCACTTTCTGCATCGCCCATTCCAGCGCCCCTTCTACCGGGGACGTGGTGGTATCAATGTCGTGGCCATACAGGCAAAGCCCAGCCTCAAGCCGCAAACTATCGCGCGCGCCCAGCCCAATTGGTGCCACCTCTTCCATTCCCAACAAAGCCTCAGCCAGCTCAACCGCCGCCCCGTCCGGCACTGAAATCTCAAAGCCGTCCTCGCCGGTATAGCCAGAACGCGATACCCAGCATTCAACCCCGGCCAGCTCCATCGAAACACTGTCCATAAACCGCATTTCCGCCGCGGCCCCGTTCAAGCGCGACAGCGCCAACTCAGCACTCGGCCCCTGTAACGCAATCAATGACCGCCCCTCGATCAATTCCAAATCACAGGTATCGCTCAGATACGCCACCATATGGGCAARATCCGCGTCCTTACACGCCGCATTCACCACCAGAAACAAATGATCCCCGCGATTGGCGACCATCAGATCATCCAGAATGCCGCCGTCATCCGCGGTAAACATCGCATAACGCTGACGCCCCTCCGCAAGGGCCAACAAACTCACCGGCACCAGGCTTTCCAGTGCGCGCGCCGCATCGGCCACATCACCGGATTTCGGGCGCAATATCACCTGCCCCATGTGGCTGACATCAAATAACCCGGCAGCCGCGCGACAGGCTAGATGCTCTTTCATCACCCCAGCCGGGTACTGAACCGGCATATCATAGCCAGCAAAGGGCACCATTTTGGCCCCAAGCCCAACATGCAGATCATAATAAACCGTGCGCTTCAGATCAGACATGTCGCCCCCTCAAAACATCCAGCCGGTCTGAAAACAATCCGGCACCAGACGGGCAAAACCATTTGCCCATTGATGCCCCCCCTGTCCTTTCGCCTGAGATCGTTATCCCTTCGGCGGATGCGTCCACGCACCTCTCTCCAGAGTGTCTCGTCAAGGCAGGTCCTGAAGCCTGAGAGTTTCCGGGGCGGTTGCTCCTTCGGCACTGGGTAAACCAGATTCTCCCTACATTGACAGCGCGGACGCTACTGCACGGCCCCGAGTCGAACAAGCCCCAACGTGTACAAATGTATGCTGAAATTCAAACCCTTCTTCTGTTAAAAAATATTCCCGCCAGAGGCACACCCGAGCACCAGATATTATCTGGGGCGAGACAAAAACAGCCGCGCCGCCAGGCGCGTCAATTTCCTTGCTATCCTAACCCGGCCACACCACAACCAATCCCATGTCAGAACAATTCATCTTCGGCTACGGCTCACTGGTTAACACTGCCACCCATGAYTACGGCCAAGCACATGTTGCAGAGCTAAACGGCTGGCGACGCGAATGGCACTATACCACGTTGCGCGATTTGGCCTATCTSAGCGCCATTCCTGACCCAAATAGCACTATCAAAGGYATAGTGCTGAAAGCACCGGCAATGGACGAAAATCTGGAAAAACGCGAACAGGCCTACGCACGCCACCCTGTATCCAACATCATTACCCACAGCGCAAAAACCCTGCCAGACATCAACGTCTTCGCAATCCCGCCCAGGGTGCATCGCCCGCACCACGCCAAATCAGCATTATTGCTTAGCTACATCGACGTCGTGGTACAGGGCTATCTGCGCGAATTTGGCGAGGCAGGCGTGCAGGGCTTCTTTAAAACCACCCACGGCTGGGGCGCGCCGGTCCTCGATGATCGCGCCAACCCGATCTATCCAAGGCACCAGCGCCTGAGCAAACAGGAAACCGAGCTAACAGACCATTACCTGAACACGCTATCGTCGGTTGTGAAACAGCTGTAACAGCCGCGCTTGCCGCTGAAACTTCGGCACCGGCTGTGCGATCGTTGCGGCGGACTTATTGATCACCCGCRCCGCCAGCCACAACGCCAGCAAACCAAAGATCACACCACCAACCGCCTGCCCTATCAGTACTCCGGCGGCCCCGTACCAGGCCCCCCCCAGGATCACAAACGGGATCGTTCCAACGGTATGACGCCCCCAGTTTATCCAGGTCGAATARAACGGATGGCCCAGATTGTTGAACGCTGCGTTTGAGACGAAAATCAGCCCGTTAAAGAAATACGCCAGCGCCAGTGGACCACAGAAAAGAAATATCAATTCCCGGCTCAMCCCGTCRGCATTAAAAAGTGCTGCCACTGGTTCGCGCAGCATAAACAGGACAAAAGACACGAAGACCACAACAGCAGCAGTAAAGATCAGCCCGTCGCGCATCGCACCGCGCACCCGGTCATGCTGCCCGGCCCCGTAGTTCTGCCCGATGATCGGTCCAATTGCCCCCGAAAGCGCAAATATCACCCCGAATGCCAGCGGCGTCATCCGGCCAATAATCGCCATGCCAGATACGGCTGCTTCACCAAACTCTGCCATAGAACGCACCACATAAGCCTGCCCGATCGGGGTCGCCAGTTGCGTCAGGACTGCTGGGAACGCAATTGTCAAAACCGGCCCCAGATCCGCCACCAGCACCGGGATTTTCGGAACATGCAGCCCGCCGTAGTRTTTGATAATCGGGTATAGCGCCGCCRCGCCAATAGACACCCGCGCCGCMACACTGGCAAGCGCCGCACCGGTCAGATCCAGCCCGAAGCTGAAGATCAATATCGGGTCCAGAATCGCATTGACCACGCCACCAATTATTGTCGCCATCATTGCCCGGCGCGCATCCCCATGGGCCCGCAGGATCGCCCCACCCACCATACCGACCAGCAAAAACGGCAGGCTCGGCACGATGATCGCCAGATACGTCACCGACAATTCCAGCGTCTCGCCCGTCGCCCCCATTAGTGCCRCCAGTGTTTCCAGGTTAAACCAGACCACAGCTGCAAAAATCGCGCCGAACACCACGCCAAAAACCAATGTATTGGTGGCCCTTTGACGCGCCAGATGCTCGTCACCCACCCCAAGGGCGCGCGCCACCAGTGATCCGGCAGCAATTGACATGCCGATACCAAAAGACGACGTAAAAAACAGGATTGCCCCGGCATAACCCACCGCTGCCGCCAGTTCGGCTTTGCCCAGCATTGATATGAAAATCATATCAACAAAATCGACCACGAATATCGCCATCAACCCGATCGAAGCGGTCAGCGACATCACCGTGATATGTCGAAACAGATTGCCTTGCAGGAACTTCGCCTGAGCGTCAGCCATCAATTGCCCCTACAGTTTGGGCGCCTTTTGCAGCAGMGCCATCACGTCCGCCATCTCCGGCCCACGCGCCCGGCCAGTAACTGCTAAACGCAGCGGCATGAAAAGGGTTTTTCCTTTACGGCCGGTCTTTTCCTTCACCGCAGCCGTCCAGTTCGCCCAGGTCTCCGGCCCATAAGGCAGTTCGGGCAGCATCGAAAACGCTTGCGCTACAAATTCCCGGTCCTCATCCGCCACAACCGGCGTGCCACCATCRCGAAACAGCRCCCACCAGKCRGCCAWATNCGCCCNGYACRGTGATATTYTCSCGYACYACRYYCCAAAAMYTYTCCGCCAGTTCCAAAGGCACYCCAAYTGCCGAAACCTCRGYCGCCACATCYGCCAACTCCAGCCCSGCCAGATAGCGCGCCGTCARCGGAAACAAGTCCTTCTCATCGAACTTCGTCGGGGCCGAGCCAAACTTTGATATATCAAACCCTTCAACCAACTCGTCCATTGATGCACGCAACTCTATCGGATCGCTTGATCCCAGCCGCGCCAGCAGGGAAAGCATCGCCATCGGCTCCACCCCCTGCGCCCGTAAATCGCGCAATGCCAACACGCCCAGACGTTTTGACAGCGCCTCACCCTGCGGCCCGGTCAACAACGAATGATGTGCAAATTCAGGTACTTCACCGCCCAGTGCACGGATAATCTGTATCTGCGTCGCGGTATTCGTCACATGGTCCGAGCCACGCACAACATGGCTCACGCCATAATCAATATCGTCACAAACCGACGCCAGCGTATACAAAAACTGCCCGTCACCCCGGATCAGCACCGGATCAGACACAGACCCGGCATCCAGCGACAGATCACCCAAAATACCATCGCTCCACTCAATCCGCTGGTGGTCCAGCATAAACCGCCAGTGACCGTTACCCCGCTCTGCCCGCAGCGCATCTTTTTCRGMMTCSSWCARMGCCAAKGCYGCSCGGTCATAAACCGGCGGCTTGCCCATATTCAGCTGCTTTTTACGCTTCAGGTCCAGCTCTACCGGCGTTTCAAAACACTCATAGAACCGCCCCGCTTTGCGCAACGTTTCAGCCGCCGCCTGATAGCGTTCAATTCGCTCCGACTGGCGCTCGACCCGGTCCCAGTTCAGGCCCAGCCACTCCAGATCTTCCTTGATGCCGTCAATATATACCTGCTTGGAACGTTCAGGATCAGTATCATCCAGACGCAATATGAACTGCCCACCCGCCTTGCGCGCTATCATATAGTTGAACAGCGCGGTACGCAGATTACCGATATGTAGATATCCGGTCGGGGACGGGGCGAAACGGGTGACGGTCATGGTGAAACTCCTAAGAAGCGTCGTTTTTCACAGCTGGGTGGCATTGTCCACAACCTGAAACCCGTAACACACCGGCCGATAACTACTTCTGTTCAAAAATATTCCCGCCAGAGGCCGGAATATTCAACGTGGCCAACCAGCAATTGACTGTTATTATCAACGCTGACCCAACAAGCAGTAAAACCCAATGCCCAATATCTTGACCGTCACTCTGAACCCCGCGCTGGATCTGTCCAGCTCGCTTGGGCGGGTTATTCCCGGACCCAAGCTGCGCTGTACGACACCCACGGTTGATCCGGGCGGTGGTGGCCTGAATGTATCGCGCGCAATTGCCCGTCTTGGTGGGAAAAGCCTCGCGCTTATCGCGCTCGGTGGCACCGTCGGGCTGCGGCTTCGCACCCTGTTGGAAGTTGAAGGAATTGACCTGCTCGCTTTTGAAATAGACGGTGAAACCCGCCAAAGCCTCGCCGTCACCAGTACGATCCGGGCCGAACAGTACCGCTTCGTGTTTCCCGGACCAGAGTGGCCCCCGGAGCAGGTAACAAAAGCTATGCAAAGCATCGAAAACGCCGTTCAACAGGTCGCGATCCTGGTCGTCAGTGGCAGCTTGCCACCGGGTGTTCCGCCCGGATTTACCGCTACACTGGCAGCCGGACTACCCAGCACTAAACGTATTATCGTCGACAATTCCGGTGCGCCGCTCGATTGGCTGGTGGAAAATCCCAGCGCTATCGAAGTTCTGCGGATGGACGCGACAGAGGCCGAAACGCTGTCCGGCAAATTGTTAACCACCCGTCAGGACACCGCAGATTTCGCGCGAAACCTGACCAACCGGGGCGTAGCTAGGGTCGTCATCATTGCGCGCGGCGCTGACGGGTCTGTCATGGCCGCCCCCGACGGTTTGTATCACAGCTGCTGCGACGTTACCGAAATACGCAGCAAGGTCGGCGCTGGCGACAGTTTCGTCGGTGCATTCGCGCTGGCAATGGACCRGGGCGAGACCTGGCCAGAGGCTTTGCGCCTTGGCGTCGCCGCCGCAGGGGCAGCCGTAATGACCGATGGCACCGAGCTTTGCCGACGCGCAGACACAGAAAWTTTACTTCAGAAAACGGAAATAWCCCAACTTTAGCTGGGCTGAACCGGCCAGGTATTCTCCAGATTATCCAGCCCGGCACGGATAAGTCGGCGCAGCACCTCCAGATCAATGTTTTTCAAAGCCCCGAGATACAGACACGACTTGCCCAGCCTGTGCTTGCCCAAGTCCTTTAAAATGTTGCTGAAATCGGTATAACCCGGCATAATATAGACCACCATATTGGCTTTGCGTGGCGAAAACCCGGTGGCCGGGCTGTCGCCCTCACGACCACTTTCGTAGGTATAATGATAGCGGCCAAACCCAACAATTGACGGCCCCCACATCTGTGGTTCAAACTTGGTGACTTCCCGGAATAACTGCTCAAGCAGCAACGCATCGGCGCGCTTTCCCGCCGGTTCAACCAGCTTCAAGAATTCCTCAACACTYGCSGCRGTTGGCATGGTTTTGTTCTCGGCCATTCGAAAACCCCCTGCATCAGCCTAGCACGTTTAACATAGCGGCCAACTCTCCTGCGCCTAACGCAACTCCGCGCTCCGGTGAAAATACCAAGCCTTTTTTCACCAATTCATTCATGGCTTCTTCTGTTCATAAATACTCCCGCCGGAGGCATCCGACAGTTGCCTAGAAAAGGCTGGCGTCAGCCTGAAAATGAGAAAACTATGCCATTAACCCTGATTCGTAACAAAACCTGCTGCCACAAGGCTTTTCAGCTGGAATCCCGCCAGCGGTTAACCATTGGATAACGCCGATCCAACCAGAAACTCCGATAGGTCAGTCGCGTCCCCGGCGCTGATTGGAAGCGTTTGAACTCTGATGTGTAGATCAGGTTCTCGACCTTCTTAACCACGTCCCGCTCRAACCCCTTAGCCACCACATCCACTACCGASGCTTCATTATCAATCAGCTCCGTCAGGATCGCGTCCAGCACGTCATATGGCGGCAAGCTGTCGTCATCGCGCTGATTTTCGCGCAATTCAGCCGTGGGTGGTTTATCAATGACCCGCGGTGGAATGATCTCACCGGCCGGGCCCTTCATCCAGTCGCGGTGGTTAGCATTGCGCCAGCGGCAAGTCTCAAAAACCCTTGTTTTATATAGATCTTTGATCGGGTTATAGCCGCCGGCCATATCCCCATAAATCGTCGCATAGCCCACCGCGACCTCAGATTTATTCCCGGTTGTCAGCAACATTTCACCAAACTTGTTCGACATCGCCATCAGCAGCAGCCCGCGCAGACGCGACTGAATGTTTTCTTCGGCCAGCCCAGGTTCCCGTCCCTCAAACAGTGGCGCAAGTGTGCTGGTGATCGCCTGCCGCCCTTCAGCTATCGACACAGTATCGTATTTACATCCCAGATTTTTCGCCACTTCGGTGGCATCATCCAGCGAGTTTTGTGACGTAWATTCAGACGGCAACATCACACAGCGCACGTTCTCTGGCCCCAGTGCATCGGTGGCAATCGCTGCTACAATCGCCGAATCAATTCCCCCGGAAAGACCCAGTAACACTTTGGCAAACCTGTGTTTTCCCATGTAATCGCGCAAAGATTCCACCATGCAGCGATAGTCCTGTTCCCATTCATCCGGCAGCGTGGTCAGCGCCCCCGGTAAAGCKCGCCAGCCCATTTCTGTACGCTCAAAATCAACATGGGTAATCACTTCGTCGAACACCGGCAGTTGCAACACCAGTTCGCCACCGGGGTTCAGGACAAATGTGCCGCCGTCAAAMACCTGATCGTCCTGCCCACCCACCATATTCAGGTAAATCAGCGGCAATCCGGTTTCCACCACCCGCGACACCATGTGGTTGATGCGAACCTCCATCTTATTGCGATAGTAGGGCGAGCCGTTYGGCACCAACAATATCTCAGCGCCGGTTTCCMCCAGCGTTTCYGCCACGCCCTCGTACCAGGCATCTTCGCATATCGGGCTGCCRATACGTACACCTGACACRCTGTAWGGCCCCGCCATYGGCCCCACATCAAAAATCCGAACTTCATCAAACACCGTCTCATTCGGCAAGTGGTGCTTTAACACCCTGCGGGTGATTTCCCCACCTTTCAAAATGTAGTAAGCATTGAAAAGTTTACCATTTTCCCGCACCGGCCCGCCGATTGCCAGAGCCGGACCATCCGCGCAATCCAACGCCAGCTGCATCAATTCCGCCATTGCCGCATCCGCAAACGCAGGCTTGGCCACCAGATCCTGGGTGTTGTATCCGGTGATGAACATTTCCGTCAGCGCCACCAAATCTGCACCGGCGTCTTTGCCTTTTTGCCAGGCATCCCGCGCAAGCGCCGCGTTGCCATCAAGGTCCCCGACCGTCGGGTTCAACTGCGCCAGAGTAAGGCGAAATTTATCGGTCATCAAAGCACCCATACTAATTCCAGCAATGTCTTAGCAGACCTGTACGCGAGCGAAAGTCCCCACAAAATTCCAAACACCGCCAAAATACGTTGTCAGTCAAGGGCTGCTCATCTAATCTCAGGCGAGCATCTGATCCGCTAAACGGAATCAGGCAATGGGGGCTATCGTGCTGGACATTAAAACACGCGCAAAGGCGCAATTTATTGGAATTCTCGGGGCGTTGCTATTGGCCATGCCCGTCACCGCGCAAACAAATGACGACGTAATCACCAAACAATACGATGATGGTGGCGTCTATGAAGGTACATTCAAAGGCGGCAAACAGCACGGTACCGGCACCTATCAATTACCCAATGGTTATGAATATACCGGCAACTGGGTTGATGGCGAAATCCTCGGTCAGGGCCTGGCACGTTTCCCGAACGGATCAATCTATGAAGGCGCATTTGCCAAAGGCAAACCGGAAGGCTTTGGCAAAATAACCTTTGCAGATGGCGGTACTTTCGAAGGCGGCTGGGTTGACGGTAAGATCAATGGCTCAGGCATTGCAACCTATTCAAACGGCGTGAAATATGAAGGCGGCTTCAAAGAAGCCCTGCACCACGGTCAGGGCCGCATGGAGAGCCCAAATGGTTATATCTATGAAGGATCCTGGGTCGAAGGAATCAAACAGGGCCAGGGCAAAATCACTTACCCTGATGGCGCAATCTACGAAGGTACGCTGACAAATGGAGTCCGCGAGGGCACCGGAACGCTTACCATGCCAGATGGGTTGAAATTTGTTGGCCAGTGGAAAGACGGGCAAATTGATGGCGAAGGCTCGCTGATGCAGGCAAACGGAGACCTGTACGAAGGCACCCTGTCCGCGGGCCAACGCAACGGCAATGGTCAGGTGACATACGCAAATGGTGACATCTATATCGGCACTTTTCTAGGTGACAAACGCCATGGCTCGGGCACRTTTACCGGCACRGATGGCTATGTTTATGTCGGCGATTGGGTAGATGGGCGTATAGAAGGTGAAGGCAAGGTCACCTATCCGGATGGYTCAATCTATCAGGGCCAGTTTCGCGATGATCTGGCGGACGGTGTTGGCACAATCAACTACCCCGATGGAAATTCATATGAAGGCGAATGGAAAGCCGGTGTGATCGACGGAAAAGGTATTGCGCGTTATGGCAATGGCCTGGTCTATGAGGGTGAATTCCGTAACGCTAAAAACCACGGCCAGGGCACCATGACGTTCCCCGACGGATACACCTATGTTGGCGCATGGCTCGAAGGTCAGCGCCACGGGACCGGGCGGGCAAATTACGCCGACGGGTCGGTCTATTCCGGTGCCTTCGCAAACGGCCAGCGCAATGGCAAAGGTACGATCACTATGGCTGATGGTTTTACCTATACCGGCGATTGGAAAGCCGGTGAAATTGAAGGCCAGGGTGTTGCGACCTATGCCAACGGCGATATCTATGAGGGCACGTTCAAAGCTGGCAAACGCGAGGGGGTTGGCACTATCCGCTACGCCACCGGGCAGGAATCCAGTGGAGACTGGACCAATGGCGCGTTAACCGAAGGTGCTGCTGAATCCTYGGACGGAAACTAGACCTGATCAGGCTTCGAATTGGCAAAATCCGTTATGTGATCAGGGGTTGCAATATCCTTCGGTGAGTTTTGGTCCTGAACCGGCGCCCCGTATTCTCGTAGAATTGGCACAGTTCCGGCCCAGATTGGCAGGGCGTAATCCTCTTCGTCATCCACCGGTCCCCCGGTTCTGATTTTGGCTGACGCTTCTTCGACAGGCATCRACAAAACCATTGTTGCCTTGAATTCCTGTGCATTTATCGGCCGCAAATATGGCCAGCGACCAGGTATCAAAGCCTCTACCATCGCGTACAGGCTGGCCTCTTTTTCATCCTTGTCAGTCACCTGCTTAGCGACGCCATAAATCATTACTGAACGAAAGTTCATCGAATGATGATAGGCGGACCGCGCCATTACGTATCCATCCATCAAAGTCGCGGTCAGACAAACTTGGGCATCCCGCGCCCGGCGCAGCGCGCGACTGGCCGAGGAACCATGCCAATATATCCTGTCCCCAACGCGCCAATGCAGGGTGGGCGTTACAGCAGGGCGTCCGTTAAGTAGGTATCCAACGTGGCAAAGCGGCGATGCGTCCAGAATTTGGTAGATGGTTTCGCGGTCAAAGGAACCCCGTTCATGGGTGCGTTTCAGACGCGTATTCTGTGTTGGTGAAAGTGTATCACTGGTCATCGTATTTCCTTTGTTCCCTGAATATTTCAAATTCTCAGAGCGCGTTYTACGGTTTCTAAAATTTCATTTCTTGAAAATTAGCGAAAAACCGGACTGGTTACTAAGTCCAGTTYTGAAYATTTTTCACAYACCAATAAGCCAGGGAACCGATGCTATCACTATCGCTGACTCCAGGCTCTGAGGGGCCGGTCTTCATGCAGATTTACGATCAGATTCGAACCGCTATCTCTGGAGGAGAAATTACTGCGGGTTCCCAGTCTGTCYTGGGYGAAAACTATAGGCCGGGCGGCGCGACAACACCCACGGGCACTGTTCGAACTAACTGACGCGTTTGGTGACATAGAGCTGCGCCAGCAAATTGCCCGCCACGTTTTAGAGTGGCGCGGGGTAGTGACCGATGCCAGTCAGATAATTGTAACGGGTGGTTCGGGCGAAGCCCTGGAAATCGCGCTGCGTCTGAGCTGTAACCCGAACGACCGGATCGGGCTGGAAGACCCGGGCTATGGGCCAATGCGCAAGTTCGCGACGGAGTACGGCCTGCTGATCAATTGGTTGCGAACGGGCAATGAAGGCGCAGAAATTYCCGACCCGGAAAGTCATGCGCTGAACGCCATTGTACTAACGCCTTCGCACCAGTTTCCGTTAGGTGGGGCGTTGGCGAGCGGGCAGCGGAATAAATTCCTGGCCTATGCAGCAATGAATAACAGCTGGATCATAGAGGATGATTTCGACAGTGAATTTCGCTATGGTGGTCGCCCAATTCCGGCGTTGGCGGCGCTCGACCAGACTGGTCGTACAATCTATGTCGGTGGATTTTCCAAGGTGTTTTCGCCGGGTATTCGCTTGGGCTATTTGGTGGTTCCCGAAGCCCTGATCCCCAAGGCCTACAATCTGTTGCATGACAATCCCACCCGCGCTTYGGTGGTGCCACAACGCCCGTTAGCGATGTTCATGGAAAGCGGAACTTACCATCGCCATATACGGCGGATCAGGCGAATTTACGGGCGGCGCTATGCTGTTTTGCTGGCCGCACTGAACGAGTTCATGCAGGAACTGGGTCATTTCAGTCGCCACAATGCCGGAATGCAACTGGCGTTTCATTTCTCGCCCAACTTTGAAGACACCCAAGCAGCTCAGGCTGCCTATCAAGCTAATCTGGGTTGTACACCTTTGTCGAAATACGCTGCGCAAAATGAGAACCTAAACGGGTTGTTGATTGGGTTTTGCGCAACACCAGACGATAAGATMACCCCCGCAATTCGTGCACTGAGCGGGATATTGAACGGGACACATAAACSTAATTCATGAMGCAAACCCGGTATATYAGCTTAACRYAATGAATATTTGYACCTCTGGGAAGATTGGGGGTTTTCTTTCCAGTGCGCGCGGATATAGTCGCCGCCATGACGTATGCGGCTTCATATTTTTCCAATGGCGAACTTCGGTTCACCCGTCCGCTTTGCGCCCTCCTTCTACTTAGCTAACCCCTGAGCGTGCCTTTGGCGCGTCCGCTCATGGGTTGAACAGCGTCAAAATCCAAAGCTAAGTTAAGAACGAAAGACATCCCGATGACCGATCAGAATAAACAGGACCACGTCCTGATATTTGACACCACCTTGCGCGACGGCGAGCAAAGCCCCGGYGCCACCATGACCCATGATGAAAAGGTGGAAATCGCTGGCCTGCTCGATGAAATGGGCGTCGATATAATTGAGGCCGGTTTCCCGATTGCCAGCGAAGGTGATTTTGAGGCCGTGTCCGAAATCGCAAAACTGTCCGAAAACGCAGTGATTTGTGGCCTTGCCCGCGCCATACCGCGCGACATTGATCGTTGCTGGGAGGCSGTGAAAYWCGNCCGYCSMNCCGCGAATCCACACCTTCATCGGCACCTCGCCCCTGCACCGGGATATTCCCGGACTCAGTATGGACGAAATGGCCGAACGCATCCACGAATCCGTAACCCACGCCCGCAACCTGTGTGACAACGTGCAATGGTCACCCATGGACGCGACCCGBACCGARATYGAYTATCTGAAACRTGTKGTTGAAATCGCCATCAARGCCGGGGCRACCACGATCAAYATYCCCGACACCGTTGGCTATACCGCACCCCGTGAAAGCGCTGAACTGATACGGATGCTGATTGCCGAAGTYCCCSGCGCAGATGARGTRRTYTTCGCCACCCACTGCCATAACGATCTGGGCATGGCTACCGCMAATTCCCTGGCCGCVGTCGAAGGTGGCGCACGCCAAATTGARTGCACTATCAATGGCCTGGGAGAACGCGCTGGTAATACTGCATTGGAAGAAGTGGTGATGGCAWTGAAAGTCAGAAACGACATCATGCCGTTTCRYACCGGSATYGATACCACCAAATTCATGAACATCAGCCGTCGGGTCGCCACTATTTCCGGCTTTGCAGTCCAGTATAATAAAGCCATCGTTGGCAAAAAYGCTTTTGCCCATGAAAGCGGCATCCAYCAGGATGGCATGCTGAAAAACGCTGAAACATTTGAAATCATGCGCCCCGAACATATCGGCCTCACGGAAACCAATCTGGTTTTGGGCAAACATTCCGGGCGCGCCGCTTTGCGCGCGAAACTGAAAGATTTGGGTCATGAACTGGGTGACAATCAGTTAAAAGACGTGTTTGTGCGCTTCAAAGCACTGGCGGATCGCAAGAAGGAAATATTTGACGACGATCTGATCGCGCTGATGCGTGACAGCTCAACCGACGCCGAATATGACCACATACAAGTAAAGTCCCTGAGGGTTATTTGTGGTACTGAAGGTCCACAGACGGCCGATCTGGTCCTGTCAATTGACGGCGAAGATACGCAGTTCGAAGCCACCGGCGACGGGCCAGTAGATGCAGCGTTTAACGCAGTAAAACAACTGTTTCCGCACGACGCACGCTTGCAGCTTTATCAGGTTCATGCGGTCACCGAAGGCACCGACGCGCAGGCCACAGTTTCGGTGCGGTTGGAAGAGGACGGGCGCATCGTAACCGGCCAGTCAGCAGATACCGATACAGTGGTTGCTTCTACTAAGGCCTATGTCACGGCGCTGAACAAATTGTTGGTACGCCGTCTGAAATCAGCCCCAGACGCCGACGTGAAATCCGTTGATTTCAGGGATTTATCCTAATGGCTTGCCAGCAATTTTGCGCTGATTTGCCCGCGCAAGGGTCTTTCGCCCGAACCAATGCACCCCTATAGTAACAGAGGGCCCGTGGCTGACAGAGTCGCGGGCCCTTTGGAATTTGTGATCAGGAAGTTCGCGTTATGGCAGGAATAATGGGTTTGTTTTCGTCGGATATGGCGATCGACCTTGGGACGGCGAATACTTTGGTCTATGTAAAGGGCAAAGGAATTGTCCTGAATGAACCGTCTGTAGTGGCATATCATGTCAAAGATGGTGCCCGGACAGTTCTGGCCGTTGGCGAAGACGCCAAACTGATGCTGGGGCGTACTCCGGGTTCAATTGAAGCCATCCGACCAATGCGCGAAGGGGTCATCGCCGATTTTGACACCGCTGAAGAAATGATCAAATTCTTCATTCGCAAGGTTCACCCCCGCACCACATTTTCCAAACCCAAGATAATTGTCTGTGTGCCTTACGGGGCGACGCCGGTGGAAAAACGCGCCATTCGTCAATCTGTTTTATCAGCCGGTGCCCGGCGTGCCGGGCTCATTGCTGAACCGATAGCGGCGGCGATTGGCGCTGGTATGCCGATCACCGATCCAACCGGCAACATGATTGTTGATATCGGCGGCGGTACAACTGAGGTGGCAGTACTGTCCCTTGGTGACATTGTTTATGCACGCTCAGTTCGCGTCGGCGGTGACCGGATGGATGAAGCCATCATCAGYTATCTGCGCCGCCAGCAAAATCTGTTGATCGGCGAAAGCACATCAGAGCGTGTAAAAACCAGTATTGGGACCGCAAGGATGCCCGATGACGGGCGTGGTGCCAGTATGCATATACGTGGGCGCGACCTGTTGAACGGAGTGCCCAAGGAAATTGAAATCAATCAGGCGCAAATTGCTGAAG
This sequence comes from Marinosulfonomonas sp., assembly GCA_002732955.1. GTDB lineage: Bacteria > Pseudomonadota > Alphaproteobacteria > Rhodobacterales > Rhodobacteraceae > NVTR01. The sequence continues at coordinate 21,215 of NVTR01000014.1, read as the reverse complement.
CGCTGGCCGAACCGGTACAACAGATTTGTGAAGCGGTGATGACCGCGCTGGAAGCCACACCACCTGATTTGGCGGCTGATATCGTTGACCGCGGTGTGATGCTGACCGGGGGCGGTGCTTTGCTCGGAGATCTCGATCTGGCGCTGCGCGAACAGACGGGTCTGGCGATTTCCGTGGCCGACGATTCACTTAGTTGCGTGGCACTTGGCACCGGCAAGGCGCTGGAATATGAAAAACAGCTGCGCCACGTGATTGATTACGACAGCTAGTCACCGGGGATGCCGTGGCAAAGGATCGAAACCAGAACGACGTCTATGTACGCCCGATCAGACGAATTCTGGTCGGCTTGCTGGTGTTGGTCTTATTCACACTTTTCCTGCTGTGGCGCATTGACAGCCCAAGGGTAGAGCGGTTTCGCACCGCACTGATCGACAAGGTTGTTCCCTCATTTTCCTGGGCGTTGGTACCCGTGACCAAAGTTGTCGGGATGTCGCGGGACTTTCAGGCTTACAACCGGATTTATGAACAAAACCAAGAACTTCGCCGCGAGCTACAGCAAATGAAAGCCTGGAAAGAAGCTGCCCTGCAACTGGAGCAGGAAAACGCAAAGCTGTTGGATTTGAATAATGTGCGGCTCGATCCGAAACTGACGTTTATTACCGGCGTTGTACTGGTCGACAGCGGCTCACCTTTTCGCCAGTCGGTGTTGTTGAATATTGGTGCGCGCGACGGGATCGTTGACGGYTGGGCAACAACCGATGGTCTGGGGCTGGTGGGTCGGATATCCGGGGTTGGGCAAAATTCATCGCGGGTGATTTTGCTGACTGATTCAAACAGCCGCATCCCGGTGACGATCCAACCTTCCGGGCAAAAGGCGATACTGGCCGGAGACAATACCGCCGCTCCACCGGTCAAGTTTTTGGAAACACCAGAAGCCGTGCGTCCCGGTGATCGGGTCGTATCATCCGGGGATGGCGGCGTGTTCCCCCCCGGCCTGCTGGTGGGTCAGGTGGCACTCGGTTCAGACCGGCGGTTACGGGTCAAACTTACGGCCGACTATGAGCGGCTGGAATTCCTGCGGGTATTGCGCAACATCGGCACCAGCAAGGTTTCTGACACCGGGGGCTTGCTGTACCAACCAGCCCTACCCGATCCAGTAGATAACAACGCTTTAACAACCTCGGAGGTAGGCGATGGTTGACCCGGCTACCACAAGACGAATGTTATACTGGCTGCTGTTTTGTCTACTCTCAGCGACCATAATTTTTGTGCGATTGTTACCGCTCGATTTGACCGCCGGACGCCTGCCCGGYGCCGACTGGACCATCGCCATAGCGTTTGCCTGGGTTCTGCGGCGACCCAACTTTGTTCCGGTTCTGCTTTTCGCTGTTATCCTRTTTATGARCGATATGCTGTTCATGCGCCCCCCCGGTTTATGGACCGGGTTGGGTGTAATCGGGCTGGAGTTTCTGCGTGGCCGCGCACAGTTTACCCGTGAGCTACCGTTTTTGTTTGAGTGGGCGCTGGTGTCCGCCGTCATATTGGCAATGATTTTAGCCAACCGGCTGATCCTTGGCATATTCGTGATTGGACAGCCCGGCTTTGCATTGGATAGCTTGTTATTTGTAATGACCATTGCCGCCTACCCGGTGGCTGTTTTCATCTCATCAATGCTTCTGGGTGTACGACAGGTCGCCCCCGGGGCAACCGACCAATATGGACATCGCATATGATACGCACTCCAAAGGATAATGAGGCCAGCACTCGGACAATCTCGCGCCGCGCTCTTATTCTGGGTGGTGCTCAGTTGGCGTTGATTGGGGTGTTGGGTCTTCGAATGCGGTTCATGCAGGTCAATCAGGCCGATCAGTTCCGCCTGTTGGCAGAAGAAAACCGTATAAATATTCGCCTAATTCCACCCACACGCGGGCTGATCTACGATCGTTTCGGGGATATTCTTGCCGAAAATGAACAAAATTACCGGATCGTTATTGTGCGCGAAGATGCCGGCGATATCGACGCAACTTTGGCCCATTTGGCRCAATTGATWRAGCTGGATCCAGATGATCTGGAACGCGCWACAAWGGAACTGAAACGCTTAAGCCCATTTGTGCCTGTTACGGTCGCCGACCGGCTGGAATGGCGTGATCTGGCGCGGGTCGCGGTAAATTCCCCGGCCCTGCCCGGCGTCACACCCGAATTCGGATTGTCACGGCTATATCCGCAGACGGCCGACTTCGCCCATATAGTGGGCTATGTCGGACCAGTAAGTGATTATGATCTGGGTAAACTTGAAGACCCTGATCCGCTACTGCAAATCCCAAAATTTCAAATTGGCAAGATCGGTGTTGAAAGCAAATTAGAGCTGGATTTGCGAGGGCGCGCCGGAACACGACGGATCGAAGTCAACGCCGTTGGCCGGGTTATGCGTGAACTGGACCGAATTGAAGGCATCCCGGGCGACAATATCCAGCTGACCATTGACGCAATGTTGCAAAATTTCGTTCAGGCCCGACTTGGGGCGGAAAGCGCTGCGGCTGTCGTGATCAACACCCGCAGTGGTGAAATTCTGGCGATTGGATCAGCACCAAGTTATGACCCCAACAAATTCGTTCGCGGAATTACGGTGGCAGATTACGCCGATCTGACCGAAAATGAATACCGCCCATTGGCAAATAAACCAGTACAGGGCACCTATCCACCCGGTTCAACTTTCAAGATGATCGTCGCATTGGCTGCGCTGGAAGAGGGCGTGATTGACCTAGAGGAACAGATCACATGTATCGGCTACAAACAACTGGGGAACCGCCGTTTTCATTGCTGGAAACGTGGTGGTCACGGTAAGGTCAACCTGCACAAAAGCCTGCAACAATCCTGCGATGTATTCTACTATGAAATCGCTGAACGTGTCGGTATCGAAAAGATCAGCGCCATGGCGCGCAGGTTGGGGCTYGGTTCAAAGTTCGAGCTACCAATGTCCGCTATTGCTGGCGGGCTTACCCCTACCAAGGCATGGAAAGCCGAATGGGCGTCAAAAAGCGATGATCGCAATCCCGACTGGCTGGTTGGCGACACGTTGAATTCGGGGATTGGTCAGGGGTTTGTTCTGGCCTCGCCCTTGCAGCTGGCCGTGATGACAGCACGAATTGCCTCGGGGAATGCAGTTGTTCCAAAGCTGATAAAAACCGTGAATGGCGTCGAGGTGGAAACAACCGAGGTCACGTCATTGGGATTAAATGCAGATCATTTGCGCGCAGTACGTGAGGGCATGTTTGCGGTTTCAAACAGCAAGCGTGGAACAGCCTATCGCAGCCGTATTGAAGAAAAAGAACTACGGATGGCGGGRAAAACCGGCACCAGCCAGGTTCGAAATATCACAAAGGCTGAGCGCGCCACCGGTGTCATCCGAAACGCTGACCTACCCTGGAAACGGCGCGACCACGCCCTGTATGTGGCCTATGCACCGTTCGAAGCACCCGAGATTGCTGTTTCTGTTGTGGTGGAGCATGGTGGCGGTGGTTCAGTTGCCGCAGCCCCAATYGCACGCGATATCATGTTGCAGGCATTACATGGTGGCCTGCCTCCGCTTGCGTCCTATCCTTCCAGTCAGCGCGGCACGATCCAGACCATGCGCGAAGGACTGACCCTGCGCGACCCGGCCACAGTTTCTGACCGGCGGATCAAAACATGAGCTATCTGGAATATCGCGTCCAGACAGTCCCATCTGGGTTTCGTAAAATTCTGTATCTGAACTGGCCTTTGATCCTGCTGTTAACGGCTGTCGCATGCTTCGGATTTTTGATGCTCTATTCAGTGGCAGGTGGGTCGATGTCACCCTGGGCAGAACCGCAGATGAAACGATTTGCCTTYGGCATGTTTCTGATGATCGCCGTGGCGATGGTGCCCATATGGTTTTGGCGRAACGTGGCGGCGCTGGCCTATGGCGGATCAATATTTTTGCTGCTGATGGTCAAGTTCTTTGGCGTTACAGGCATGGGGGCACAACGGTGGATCGACATTGGCTTCATGCGATTGCAACCTTCGGAACTGACTAAAATCACATTGGTTATGATCCTTGCCGCTTATTATGACTGGCTAAGCGTTGAAAAAACCTCCCGCCCACAATGGCTGCTGATACCGCTTGCACTGATCCTTGTTCCTACATTTCTGGTGGTCACCCAACCGGRTCTGGGAACCGCGATACTACTAACGGCGGGGGGCGGGATTATGATGTTTCTGGCAGGTGTGCACTGGCTGTATTTCGCAGTTGTCATCCTGTTGGGATTAACGGCGCTCTATATTGTATTTGCATCACGTGGCACCGAATGGCAGTTGCTAAAAGATTACCAGTTTCGTCGCATCGATACTTTCATCGACCCGGCAAATGACCCGCTTGGGGCTGGCTATCACATCACCCAATCCAAAATTGCGCTTGGCTCTGGGGGCTGGTCGGGGCGCGGTTTYATGCAGGGAACCCAAAGCCGGCTGAATTTTCTGCCCGAAAAACATACCGACTTTATCTTCACGACRCTGGCAGAAGAATTTGGATTTGTTGGCGCATTTTCATTGCTTTCGCTCTACGGGCTAATTTTATTTTTCTGTATCGTGTCGGCGCTTAAGAACAAAGACCGTTTTGGATCATTGGTGACCTTGGGCGTGGCGGCGACGTTCTTCCTGTTCTTTGCCATCAACATGTCCATGGTCATGGGATTGGCCCCGGTGGTCGGCGTGCCCCTGCCATTGGTAAGCTGGGGGGGATCAGCCATGCTGGTATTGTTGGTGGGATTCGGCCTGGTCCAAAGCGCGCATGTACACCGACCTCGGAGCAAACGATGAGCCTGAACATACTTTTCTCGGCCAGCAACGAACGTTGGTCCGAATACAAAGATGCTTTGCACACGGCCTTCGCTGCGTCGGGTGTTTCGGCACACCTATCTACTGAGATCGCGGAATCAGAGGTGGATTATATTATTTACGCCGCAAACGGCCCGGTTTCAGATTTTTCAAACTTTCCRCAGYTGAAAGCAGTATTGGGGCTGTGGGCAGGTGTCGAAACTGTTGTCGATAATCCGACGCTTAAAGTGCCTATGTCCCGAATGGTGGACAGTGGCTTGCGCGAGGGCATGGTGGAATGGGTTACTGGCCATGTGCTGCGTTATCATCTGGGGATGGATGCCCATATCACGGGTCAAAATGGGGTCTGGAAGCCTGAGTACCCGCCGTTAGCACGGCACCGAAAAGTAGGCATATTGGGTATGGGCGCGCTTGGAAGCGCTTGTGCTAAAGCCTTAACCGCGCTTAATTTTCAAGTTTGCGGATGGAGCCGGACGCAAAAAGATATTGCAGGTGTCAATTGCTTTAGTGGTGAGCGGGGGCTGGAAGAAGTGTTAGCCCAAAGCGAAATTCTGGTTCTGTTGCTACCGCTCACCCAGGCCACTGAGAACATTTTGAATACGAGGCGACTGGCGATRATGCCAAAGGGGGCAAAGCTGTTAAACCCCGGTCGCGGGGCTTTGATTGATGACAGTGCTTTGCTGGAGGCTTTGAATGCCGGGCAWATTGGMCATGCMACRCTWGAYACGTTTCGGGTYGAGCCRCTTCCTGCGGATCATCCGTATTGGGCGCACAATCGGGTGACGGTAACGCCGCATTTGGCGTCAGAAACCCGCGCAGACACATCGGCARAAGTTATCGCCGAAAAYATTCGCCGGTTTGAAGCGGGRGAAGARATGTTGTTCGTCGTGGATAGGGTCGCGGGATACTAAGCAGAGAAAGCAATCAGGTCAGGCGGGGTGGCTTATCAGGGTTCATGCCGGGTGCGGTTGGCACCGGGGTTGGTTGTTCAGGTTCAGTAAGATCAAAGAACAGCCCGGCACGGGTCAGTCGGGAACAAATTGGATCAGATGAGCTGAAAAATGCCACGTCAATGGTTTCGTTTTCAACGCCTGAAAACGCCATTGCATCGGATATTATTTGCGTCAGCTCTGCGTATGCTTCCTGTCGGGCATCAATGTATGCCAAAAGATAACCTGGATCACCCCCGGAGTAGCGAACGCATACCAGACTGGCCGAAATTGCCAATCCGGTCGCGAAGTTGAGTTTTTTGGTTAGCGAACACAGCAATGGAGTTGGGAAATTTGTCGGGGCGAATATCTCTTGCGGTGCAGCAGTTTGCTCTCGAACATTTGCATTAAGAATATTCCCCAACCAGTCAACCGCACTCGCCGGAAGCAGGATATTTGATGGGGCCACRCCAAGGTTCAGGCCCAGCCCAATGTTCTGCCCTTGCAACATTTCAATGATCACGCGCCCCTGCAGGGCCGCGTAGGGGGAAGTAACCTTTGCAAAATCTGCCAGCCGTTCGTGACTGTCAAAAACCAGCGCGTAGTTTTGCCCTTCGGACGAAAATATATGTGGCGAGAGCGTTTCGTTGGTGGGTTCRTTTTYCAACGACAGGATTAGCTCAGCATCACACAGGCTCTCATAAAACCGCAATCGGGCGATTGTATCAGTGTTGTCCACTTGCATTGCCGCAAAGGCRCAATCAATTGGGGTTGGRTTCGTCATTCAGTATCTCTTTGATCCGGCGTTTCAGAACTGGCAACAGCTCAGTTTCAAACCAYGGGTTTTTCCTGATCCAGCCTGTATTGCGCCAGGACGGGTGCGGCAAGGGGAAGACGTTCGGGGCATTGCTGCGCCAATTGGCGACCGTCTCGGTGACGTTGCCTGCACCCGTTAAATGCCATTTATGGGCGTAGCCGCCAACCAGCAAAGTCAGATGAATATYGGAAAGGTTCGCCATAGCSGTTTCATGCCAGGTTTTTGCACATCTTTTGGGCGGAGGCAGGTCRGCGCCCYTGGYATYATAGCCGGGAAAACAGAATGCCATCGGCAGGACAGCAACATTTGATTGGTCGTAAAATTCTTCACCGCTGATCCCCATCCAGTCGCGCAAACGATCCCCTGAAGGGTCGGTAAAAGGCCTGCCACTTTCATGAACCCGAGCGCCGGGGGCCTGCCCTGCGATCAGGATGCGTGCAGATTTGGACAGCCAGAAGACCGGGCGCGGCTGATGGGCTGTTGCAGTTTTGGCGAAATCTACGGCGCAAAGAGTGCAAGAGGTRACACCTGTTTTCAGTTGCTCAAATTGTTTGCTCATTCGCTCAGTTTGATCTTATCACRGCGCAATCGCAAGGATGTGGGTTGACAATATTTCGATATTTCTATTATTTTAGTAATATGAAAATGAATGACACAGACGACACATCACTGGAAGACGCCGCGTTAGCGTTTTCCGCGTTGGGATCAGAACAGCGCCTTGGCGTGATGCGTGCGTTAGTGCGCTCCGGGCCTGAGGGAATGTCAATTGGAGAACTGGGTGTAGCGACCGGGATATCCGGCTCTACCCTGACCCACCATGTTAAATTCCTGACCCATGCCGGGCTGGTAGAGCAGGTCAAAAAGGGCCGTTCAATCATTTGTGCGGCGGTGGCCTATGACATGGTGGAACGCCTGTCCGAGTTCCTGTTGTCCGAATGTTGTGCTGATGCGAGTAAATATAGCCACGATCTTCAAGGGGATGATTAATGTCTGACCTTCCCCATTCACACACCCATTCGCACGGAACAAGAGCCGGGCTTTGGAAGTCGATTGATAAAGCGTGGCTAACCACGTTTGTAATATTTGCATTGGTGGCAATATTCGCGCCGGAGCAGTTCGTGCCCACGCTTAAATTCACCGCWAAGTCTTTCGCACAAACTTCCGTCTTYATCGGCTTCGCTGTACTGGCAATTGGCTATTTGAAGGCCAGTGGTGCCGAGACCATTGTCGCAAAGGCGTTTCAGGGCCGCGAGGTTCGKATGATATTTGTCGCCGCTCTGGTTGGYGGCATYGCSCCGTTTTGTTCCTGCGAAGTTATCCCGTTTATCGCTGCCCTGCTCGCAATGGGCGTGCCGTTGTCGGCGGTAATGGCGTTCTGGCTGGCCTCTCCSATCATGGATCCGGCGATGTTCYTGATCACNGCNAGCGCSCTGGGTWKNGATTTTGCSATHGCTAARATGCTGGCTGCTGTCGGGCTAGGATTGYTGGGTGGATTTGGGGTGATGGTACTGACRCCGACAGGACTGTTTGCCAACCCGCTGAAAGWNGKCAMMSMASRCNGGNNNCTGTGGYTGTGGCDCMMMSARWYTKKMDGSWRARCCGGWKTGGARRTTCTGGSWKGARCAGSMMCGYMKYGATSWYTTTCGTMGCGAGGCRCTAAAARACGCGCTGTTCCTGTCCAAGTGGCTGGTGTTAGCCTATACGCTTGAAAGCCTGATGCTGGCCTATTTGCCCGCTGATCTGGTTGCAAATGTGCTGGGCGGCGACGGGTTTCAGCCAATTTTTCTAGGCGCTTTAATGGGTGGGCCTGCGTATATGAACGGCTATGCAGCGGTTCCRYTGATYGCAGGSTTGSTGGARCAGGGGATGAGTCAGGGTGCCGCGATGTCATTTGTTCTGGCMGGTGGYGTWAGCWSTATCCCCGCMGCGGTKGCGGTTTGGGCGCTGGTTAAACCGAGGATATTYATTTCGTATCTTGGCTTCGCGTTTGTCGGCTCGATCATTGCCGGATCAATATGGGCGGCAGTGGCTTAACCCAGAAAATTGATAATAAGCGTCGCGCCCAGTAGTACCGCAATCCAAATTACCATAGAGCCAGTCGGCCAGGTGCTGGCCATGCGRCCTTCRGGCCCGTGTGAATGATAGAGCCCCGCAATAACACCGSTAATTCGCCGCTGCCAAAAGGCCATTTTACCAGTCCAAAAGGCGGCGACCAAAGCCGATACGCGCAGGATCACGCGGGGCACGAACCACCGATAGGTCCAATCCGTGTCAATGTTTATAGCGCGAATTTCCGGCGGGTGAATACCGGTGCGCATCAGGAAGGCAAACGCCAATAACGCGAACAGCAACAGTTGCAGCGCGCCAACCACATGGCCCACGGTATAGGGCACATAATCCACCGGRTAGGGCARCATCGCATAAAGCGGCGCMGGGAACACACCGATGGCAATCGACAGCGTYGCGGCCAACCCCATGGCCAGCAGCATATGGGTTGGCGCCTCTTTCGGGCGCTTGCCGCTGTCGTGCGCAAAGAACATGAAATAGGGGATCTTGATACCAGAATGCGAGAGCACCGCAGCCGAAGCAAATACCAGCCCGCCCCAAACCACCCAGCGGCCCTGATAGGCGACTTCGCTTAGCACCATGGATTTGGCGACAAARCCGGAAAACAGCGGGAAGGCAGAGATTGACGCCGCCCCCACCAGACAGAAGATCGCGGTGAGCGGCATGGTTCGATATAGCCCGCCCAGTTCCGAGGCCTTGGAGGTGCCGGTGCGGTAAAGCACCGAGCCCACCGACATGAACAGGAGCGACTTGTAGATGATGTGCACAAACGCATGGCTGACAGTGCCGTTGAGTGCAGTTTCGGTGCCGATACCGATGCCCACCACCATGAAGCCGAGCTGGTTGTTCAASGAATAGGATAAAACCCGTCGCAGGTCGTTCTCGATCTCGGCGAAGAACACCGGAAAGATGGTCATGATCACACCGATGTAGATCAGGATCTCGGTGCCGGCAAACCCGCGTGCCAGCGCGTAGATCGCCAGCTTGGTGGTAAAGGCTGACAGGATTACAGTGCCGGTGATCGTGGCCGCCGGATATGCATCCTGCAACCAGTTGTGCAACAGCGGGAACGCCGCCTTGATGCCGAAGGCGATGAAGATCGCCCAGGTCCCGGGGGAATTCAGCGTCATCAGCTCGAACGCAATCGATCCGGTTTCGCGCCAGAAAAGCGCGATACCCGCCAGCAGGATCACCCCCGAGCCCACCTGAATGATCAGRTAGCGCATGCCGGTRTRRWAKGCCSCCGGGGTGCGGCGCGCCCAGATCAGGAACACCGACGCAATCGCCGTGCCTTCCCAGTAAAAGAACARCGACACCAGATCGCCGACGAACAGCGCCCCCATAGCCGAGCCCGCGTAAAGCAGCGCCGAGACCTGCTGCACGGTGTCGCGCAGGTGCCACGCGTAAACGTTGCCCATGAAGGCCGCGAGGGCAAAGACGATGCCGAAGATGCGCGACAGCTTGTCAACGCGCATCAGCTCAATATCAAATCCGAAAAAACTTACCTGGTAGAGGTTGCCCAGCTCCAGCCCCCAGATCTGCCAGCCGGCAAACAGCGGTACCAGCAACAGGAATGCCCCCCGCGCGCGCCCCTGAGGAATAAGCAGTAGCAGCGCGGCGGCGGCGAAAAAGATGAACGCAATGGGCGTCTGATCAAGCATCATTGTCCACCTTGTCCAGACCCGATGGCGGGTAGTCCTCGGTGTCTATGGATTTGTCGCCATAGTAGTCCTCTGGCCGTTTGATCAGCCGGCGCAGCAGGCGAGCCACCAGGATCAGCCCGGTGAAGCCAACGAAACCGAAGACGGCGAAGAAACCCGGCAGGTTCTCGATCTCGAAGGTGCCGTGTTTTTCGTAGGTGAAATCGGCGAGGAAGGCGAGTGCGCTGGCCGCGGCCAGAATCCAGATGATGCGCATCGGGTTGCCGGGGCGATCGACCCAGGAAAACATGCGCCCGAGCGCTGGCCAGTTCTGCGGGTCGTCGCGGGGGGTATCCTTGGGATGATCAGACATGTCCCCTCCTCATGGTGTGGTCACGATGGGCATCAGGAAATCCTGAACACCGGATGCGAAGAAAAACAGCAGAATGCAGCCGATCGCGGTGAGTGCCGGGGGCACCCAGCATAGCACCGGCGCCTCGGCGTAGCGCTGCGGGCGGTCGTCGGCGTCGGGCGATTGCAGAAAAAAGCCGCGCCCGACGATGGGCAGCAGGTAGGCGACGTTCAGAAGCGAGCTGACCATCAGGACGCCGATCATAATCTGCTGGCCGGAGTCCGCCGAGCCAACCATCAGGAGCCATTTGCTCCATGACCCGGCCAGCGGCGGTAGTCCGATGATAGAAAGCGCACCGATCAGAAATGCCAGAAATGTAAACGGCATGCGTCGGCCTAGACCGTCAAGCTGGCTGACATTGGTTTTGTGGGTAGCAACGTAAATCGCCCCTGCCGCCATGAAGAGCGTGATCTTGCCCAGGGCGTGGGTGGCAATTTGCAGGCCCCCGCCCAACGCTCCCATGGATGTAGCCAGCGCAATGCCGAGCGTCACATAAGCCAGCTGGCTGATCGTCGAATAAGCCAACCGCGCCTTAAGGTTATCCTTGGTCATTGCAACAACTGAGGCGGCGATGATGGTATAGGCGGCCAGCCACATCAGCCATTCGGACGCCCCGGTTTCGGCGAGAAAATCAATACCGAAGATGTAGATACCGACCTTGAGCATGGTGAAAACACCTGCTTTGACCACCGCAACGGCGTGCAACAAGGCGCTGACAGGCGTGGGCGCAACCATGGCCGCGGGCAGCCAGCGGTGAAACGGCATCAGGGCCGCTTTGCCGATACCGAAAGCATAGAGCGCCAGCAATACAGCGACCATTGGCCCCGCGATATGGCCCTGCAAGATACCGCCCTTAGTGAAATCCAGTGTGCCGGTGATGGTGTAGGTCCAGATCACCGCGACCAGAAGCAACCCGATAGAGGTTCCCATGAGGATACCCAGATAAGTGCGCGCACCTTTGATTGCCTCGGGCGTRCCTTTGTGGGCGACCAGCGGGTAAGTCGACAACGTGAGCATTTCGTAGAACAGAAACAGGGTGAACATGTTTGCTGAAAATGCGAGCCCCATAACGGCCCCAATGGCCAGCGAAAAACTGGCAAAGAAACGCGGGTGGTTGTCTTCATTATTCCCGCGCATGTAACCAACAGCGTAGATGTGGGTCAGTATCCACAGGCCAGAGGCGACGATTGCGAATAACAAGCCAAGTGGCTCAACGTTAAAAGCGATGCTCAGACCGGGCAGGACTTCTAATAAAGTCAGCGGCTCGGTRGTGCCGTTACCGACGTTGGCAAGGATGGTCATGACAGAAGCAAAAGTGGCGAATGCCGCGCCAAGGGTGACACTATCGCGTAAATTCGGGTGGTTGCGCAGGATCAGGTTCAGCGCAGACGCCCCGGCGGGGATCAACATGGACAGGATTATTGCGGTATTGGTTTCCATCTACTGCCCCCCTAACAGCCCGTCAGCGGCGACGCGCGCCGCTGTCAACGTGAGGTCGGTATCAATTCCGAACCAGAGAGTTGCAAGCGTCATTATCCAGAGCGGGACCAACATAGTCAGGGGCGCTTCCTTGCGTACCGCCCCTTTGACGGGTTGTTTCATATAGAGCGTCTCAACCACGCGCCAGACGTAGATAACGGCGAGCAGCGAAGACCCAACAATCAACAACGCAACTGGCCACCAGCCTTTTTCCAGTGCCGCCTGTATCAGCACCCATTTGCTGATGAAACCGGCGGTGCCGGGGATGCCAATCAGCGAAAGACCMGCGATGACGATTGCAAAACTTGTAAAGGGCATGGTTTTCCCCATCCCCTGGATTTTGTCGTAAAATGAACTGCCTGAACGGAAAACCAATGCGCCGACACCCATGAATAATGCCGCCTTGGTGATGCCGTGGTTGAAAAGGTGTACAATGGCTGCCGTCAGGCCGGTGTGGGAAAGAATAGAAATACCAAGTAAAATATAGCCAATCTGCGCAATGCTGGAATAGGCAAGCATTCGTTTCAGATCGGTTTGAAATACCGCGATCAATGATGCTGCAAACATCGCCAATATCGCCAGCGGCATAAGCAACAATTTCAGGGCGCTGACGTCGAACAAGAACTCTGGCTGGAACACGGTGAACATAAACCGCATCAGCACATATATTGCGACCTTGGTGGCTGTGGCGGCCAGAAAAGCGGTGACGGCCGAAGGCGCGTAAGTATAGGCGTTTGGCAACCACAGGTGCAGCGGGTAGACGGCGACCTTAAGCCCCATGCCAACAACGATAAATGCAAACGCTGTCTGGATGGTGCGGTCAGAGCCGTGGGTTGAGATGTAATTGGCGATACCAGCCAAGTTTAATGTGCCGGTGCCWGCATAAAGAAAGCCAATGCCAATGACGAAGAACGTGGCCCCGATTGTACCCATGATCAGGTAATCATAGGCCGCCGTTAGCGCACGTTTATCGCGGTATGACCCCATGGAAACAAGAACATAAGTTGAAAGCGAGGAAACTTCGAGAAAGACGAATACATTGAAAGCGTCGCCAGTTGCCACAACACCTAACAGGCCGGAAAGGCACAAAAGATACATGGTATAAAACAGCGTGTGTTGGCGTTCGGGGATTTCGGATTTCACRCTTTGTAGCGCGAAAGGCAGCACGATGGCCCCGATGGCGGATACCAGCAGCAGCACAAATGCATTGGCGGCGTCGATGCGGTATTCGATACCAAGGGGCGGTGCCCAACCACCAATTTCGTAGGAAATTACACCGCCATCCAGAACTTTAAGCAGCAATGTCAGGGCAATGAAAAATGTTGCCAGACTGGCAGCGAATGCGATCGGCCACGCCAGTTTTCTGGACCCAATCAGAACCACCAGAGGGGCAGCCACGAAGGGCACCAATACCTGAAGAACGGGCAAATGATCAACCAGAGTGCGCGCAACCTGCACGGTTTCAACAGCCATCAGGCGCGCCCACCCATAGATTGCCCGTGTTCGCGATTTTCTTCCCGTACAAGTTTGGTTTCGATAGACAGGAGGTCTTCTTCCTCAATCGTGCCWAATTCTTCGCGGATGCGTACAATCAACGCCAAACCAAGGGACGTCGTCGCAATGCCCACAACAATTGCCGTCAGGATGAGCACATGGGGCAGCGGGTTGGAATAAATGACCTGCGGATCAATATCCATGTCGRTCGGAAAAATCGGCGCAGTGCCGCCGGTGACTTTGCCAAGCGAGATGTAGAACATGAAAACGGCCGTCTGAAATATGTTCAGCCCGACGATCTTTTTCACCAGATTGCCCTTGGCCACGACGATATACAGACCCGTCATCATCAAGACAGTAAACAGCCAGTAATTCAGATGGCCTATGATGAATTCCCAATCCATCACCAATCCTCGTCGCTTATACGGGGCGGACGACCGGCAAAGGCATAGTAAATCGCTACCATCACGCCGGTGACGGTAATTCCGACACCCGCCTCAACCCACAGGATGCCGATATGCTGGCCGGATGATGGATGAAGCGGATTAAAAGCCCCGTAATCGAGAAAATCATACCCAAGAAACAGGCTGATAATGCCAGTACCAGCATAGACCAATACCCCCAGTGCCATTAGTCGGTGAACCAGCCACGGCGGAAAAACGACCTGCACTTTTCGCAAGCCAAAGACGATGCCATACAGAATGAACGCAACCGCCATAATCACCCCCGCCTGAAAGCCACCGCCGGGGGAAAAATCGCCATGGAACTGCACATAGAGCGCAAACAGAATTATGGTGCCAACCAGCAAYTTGGTGACGACACGAAGGATCAGGTGGTGACGCATTAGCTATCCGCCCCCTGTTCCTGTTCGTCTTCAATTTCATCTTCCCGGCGGCGCCGGCCTTTCAGGCCAGAGATCAGCATCAAAACACCCACACCAGCAGTAAACACCACGGCCGTTTCACCAAGTGTGTCAAACCCCCGATAGCTGGCAAGAATAGCCGTAACGACATTGGGGATGTCAATATCTTGCGGGCTACGTGCCAAATATTCCGCCGCCACACCAAGCTGAGCCGGGCTGTCTGAGGCACCAAAATTTGGCATGTCCAGAGTGCCGTAGATTATTGCTGCACCGGTTACTGTGACCACAAATAGGGGGATCAGTGGTGAGTGAGTGGAAATTTTTTCTGTACGTGAGGTCAGGGCCAGTGTGCCAAGCAACAGGACGGTAGAGATACCAGCGCCAACTGCGGCTTCTGTAAAAGCAACATCAACCGCATCAAGTGTTACAAATAGAAGGGCGGACAGTAGACTGAAGACACCTGCAAGCATCACCACCGCAAACAGTCTCTGGACGCGCACAATGGCAACAGCCGTTACCACCAACATGCTAAATAGAGTTAGGTCGATGACGGCCTCAATCATTATTCATGTCTTTCTGCTCATCTTTTGGAATGATCGGTTCAGGTTCGGCGCCCACCAGCCCTTTTGCTTCAGGTGGGCGAAGTCCGGTTACAAGTGCAGCGTTAGCTACTGCATGGGTCGCCGTCGGACCAGTAATGAACAAAAAAATGCCGATAATCAGCAATTTAACAGTAATCAAAGTTGCCCCGCTTTGCAGGCCCATACCAACGATCAACAATATTACCCCTGCGGAATCGGTGATTGATACAGCATGCAAACGCGACCAGAAATCAGGAAACCGCAAAGCACCAAAAGCACCTATGATCACAAAAACCGATCCCCCAAGGATGAATACCCAGCTTAGGATTTGAATTATCGCATCCAGCACCATCATAGTCCGGTCTCCTGATCGCCGGGCATCTGAGAAATGTCCCCAATAGCGCGGTAACGAAAAAATTTCAGGATCGCTATAGTCCCTACAAAATTGATCAGCGCGTATAGCAACGCGATGTCCAAAAAATCCGGGCGTCCCATCAGAAACCCCAAAACACCTATGAACAGCACCGTGTGGGTGCCAAAGGAATTCACCGCCAGTACCCGATCATAGAGCGTCGGGCCTAAAAATAGCCGGATCAGCACCAGCGCCATGCCAACTAATAGTGRAAGAACGGCCACGACAAACATCATATCTGCTCCGTCTTTTCGGTTTCAGTGACACGGGCACACATATTTGCAAGAGAAGCCGGAACTTCAGAACTATAAGCCAGGGCGTGAACCAGAAATTGGCCCCCCTCCGTTTCCACGGTTATTGTCCCAGGCGTCAAGGTGATCGAATTGGCGAAAATAACCTGCCCCGCATCGGTTTTCTGGGTGTAAGGCACCGTAAATAAGTGCTGCCTGATTGGCATCTTTCGCGCCAGAACAATTTTAGTAACAGCCCAATTGGAGCGGGCGATCTCCATCATCAGCCAGATTAGATATTTTGTTAACCGAACAGGCGATAGCCGTATCTCAATCCGGTCACCATCCTGCGCATCCATGCGTTTTGTAACAATCACCACCAATAGAACAGAGGCCACCCCCAACCCAATCAACAATGGTTTAAAAATCCCGGACATAAGCAGCCACAGGACGAACAAAATGGCCATCGTACTAA
Organism: Marinosulfonomonas sp.; assembly: GCA_002732955.1. GTDB lineage: Bacteria > Pseudomonadota > Alphaproteobacteria > Rhodobacterales > Rhodobacteraceae > NVTR01. The sequence goes on along the minus strand of NVTR01000014.1, from coordinate 4,963 downwards.
GGGTTCGCAATTTAATTCCCCGTTGTTCTCAGCAAATCCAGCAAGCGCTTATTGTCAGGCAACAATCCGCCTTTATTGCCCATTAGTGAATCTARRCTAGCCTACTGACACGCACCATGCGCAATGAACCTAACAACTGCCCGATACGGCGATAATTGGCAAGGCGCGTGAGGGCGGTATATGGTGTGAAAAATGATTTTTCAACCAAGCTGGCGGGGGTATTTTTTTTGGCACATGACTTGGCAACGCATGRATAAGGGAATCGCCACGAAATCGATAATGTCATTGCAATTCCTGGCCCAAACCAGCCATGTAGTAAAAAATATTCGCGAACTGGATTGTTACGCGATGGAAAATCTGGTGCAGCTTAGGTTTGTACCGAAATATGGCAGTTAGCAGGACCATCTTCGATGCTCGAATTTGATAGCGTCAGCAAGTCTTTTTGGACTGGTAAACAAAGGAAGGTCATTCTTGACCGCGCCTCTTTTCGTGTTGAGCTGGGCAATTCYCTGGGAATACTGGCACCGAACGGTACCGGAAAAACTACGATTATCAACATGATGGCCGGTTTGGAAAAACCTGACGAAGGCACTATTCGAAAGTCATGCAGAGTGTCGTTCCCCCTTGGATTTATGGGCGGTGTTGTTAACAAACACTCAGCTCGGGAAAACGCCCGCTTTGTGGCCCAGCTATACGGGCTTGATCCAGACTATATGGAAGCGTTTTCGCGTTGGCTGACCGGAATAGAAGAATATTTTGACATGCCGGTTGGCACTTACAGCTCTGGCATGCGTTCACGGTTTAGCTTGTCGCTGTTATTGGCCCTGGAATTCGACATCTATTTGATCGATGAAGGTATGCCGGGCAGTACGGATGCGGAATTTAATCGAAGAGCSGGAACAATCCTGCGCGAACGGTTGGAAAATGCTACAGTGATAATTGTATCGCATCAGGCCTCGACGCTGGAAAAATTTTGCAGGTCGGCGGCAGTTGTAAAAGACGGGCAGTTCCTGATGTTCGATACSTTGGAAGAGGCAAAGGCAATCTATGACTACGAAGCCTAAAGGAAAAAAGTATCGCATTCGGCGAAGCGGTTCACTTGCTGAACCSYTGAACRARGTGRCRCCCRAGRCNAAGNGGGSRADYNCCGGGTGATGCGTCCGCGGAAAGTCTATTTGACACRCCGGAAGATGGGTTTGGAGATAAACCATATCCAACGGCGAAACCCCCAACTGCAAAAGTAACCGCAGAAATAGCCAACGAGCTGGATACCATCATAAAAGAGGGGCTGACCGGGCGTCAGTTGCGAATGGCCAGGCGCGTTGCGCAGAAACACGGCCTTGAACCCAGTACAGACTATGACGCCATCCGTTTGTTGCGCAAAAAGGGGATCGATCCTTTCCAACGTGCAACCATGCTGGAACTGGTAGAACCAGAAGTGATAGATYCAAATCTGCGTTCAAATCTGCCGGATACAGTAAAAAAGGAAACTTTGCCGTCCACCGACGTTCTGGACGAAGATGTTCGCGGGCGMGAAATATCCCGCATTCAACGCGATATCGCCAGCCGCCGCCGCCGCAGGACATTCTTRTTATTTGCCCGGCTGGCATTCTTTGTATTTTTGCCGACTTTCATTGTCGGGTTCTATTACTACAATATCGCGACACCACTTTACGCCACCAAGTCAGAATTTCTGATCCAGAAAGCTGACACCACCGGGGCCAGTTCGCTTGGCGGTCTGTTTTCTGGAACGGGGTTTGCTAACTCTCAGGACTCAATAACSGTTCAAAGYTATCTGCAATCCAGAGAGGCTATGCTTCGGCTAAACGAAGACCATGGGTTTCGAGATCACTTTAGTCAGGATTTTGTAGATCCTTTACAGCGGCTGGAAATCGACAGCACAAATGAAGCGACATACCGGTTGTACCGACGTATGGTGAAGATCGGTTTTGATCCAACCGAAGGCCTGATTAAAATGGAAGTGATTGCCGGGGACCCACAGGTAAGCCAAATATTTTCCCGTGCACTGATTACCTATGCCGAAGAACAGGTGGACAATCTGACACAACGCCTTCGCGGCGACCAGATGAAGGGAGCGCGTGAAAGTTTTCAAACTGCCGAAGACAAAATGCTTGCATCCCAGAACAGGGTTCTGGATTTGCAGGAAAGCCTTGGTGTCATTGATGCCGCGTCTGAAACCAGTGCGTTGATGGGTCAGGTTTCCACATTTGAGGGCCAGATTCGCGAAAAAGGYTTGCAGTTGCAACAATTGCTGGACAACGCGCGGCCAAAYCAGGCGCGTGTAGACGGTGTTCGTGGGGATATCAGTCGTCTGGAAGCACTGGTGGCAGAACTGCGGGGTCAGTTAACGGACAGTGGTTCTGAAAATTCGTCGCTGGCCCGCATTRGTGGTGAAATGCGTATYGCAGAGCTYGACCTTGAAACCCGCCAATTGATGATGCAACAGGCCCTTCAGCAATTGGAAACCGCCCGAATAGAAGCCAACAGACAAGTACGTTACCTGTCATTGGGCGTAACCCCGGTCGCCCCGGATGAAGCCACCTATCCCAGAAAATTCGAAAATACCGTGGTCGCGTTTTTAATCTTTAGCGGGATTTATCTGATGGCTTCGCTGACAGCATCTATCCTGCGCGAACAGGTGTCTGCGTAAATGAAGATCCTTGATATTGGAAAGCTGAAGGTTGGGAATGACCAGCCGTTGACGCTGATTGCCGGGCCCTGCCAGTTGGAAAGCCTTGATCACGCCCAAATGATCGCTGGTCAGATGAAAGAAACCTGTGAAGCGGTAGGCGCGCAATATATTTTCAAAGGTTCTTTTGACAAGGCAAACCGTACTTCCCTTGGTGGCAGTCGCGGTCTTGGCATCGACGAAGGGCTGAAAGTTCTGGCCAGCATAAAAAAGGAATTTGATATTCCGGTGCTGACTGACATTCACAATGCAGGGCAATGCGGCCTGGTGGCAGAAGTTGTTGATGTGCTTCAGATACCCGCCTTCATGTGCCGCCAGACTGACCTGTTGCTGGCCGCCGGTGAAACCGGGGCCGCAGTTAACATCAAGAAAGGTCAGTTCCTCGCGCCGTGGGAAATGCCAAATATCGTTACCAAGATCGAAAGCACCGGCAATCAAAACATACTGATTACCGAGCGCGGCACATCTTTTGGGTATAACACGTTAGTGGTTGATATGCGCGGTTTGCCTGAGATGATGAAAACCGGCTATCCGGTGGTGATGGACGCGACCCACGCGGTGGCGCAGCCGGGGGCGCAGGGTACTTCCTCCGGCGGGCAGCGGGAATTCGCGCCTGTTTTGGCACGCTCGGCGGTTTCGCTTGGTATTGCCGCCCTTTTCGTTGAGACCCACCAAGACCCGGACAATGCACCTTGTGATGGACCAAATATGATTTATTTGGACCATATGCCCGCCATACTTAAAGGTTTAATGGCATTTGACCGGCTCGCCAAGGCGGACCCAATACGAATATAGTGATTGGTACCAAAGGATATTTCCTGTGAAAAAGCCCCAAAATACTGTCGCCCAGAACACATGGGAATTTCTGCGTGATGCGATGATTACACCTACGGGTTTTCGGGAATATGACGCCCGCTGGAAGTACCCGGACGACATTAATTTACCGGGGATTACTGCACTTGGCCTGGGTCTCGGAACCCAAATGCAAATTCGCGGAATAGAGCCAGTCATCGCGGTTGGCAATGATTATCGGGACTATTCCCTGTCGATCAAGAATGAGTTTATGCTGGGCCTGATGCAGGCCGGCATCCACGTAAAAGACATCGGCCCCGCCCTGTCACCAATGGCCTATTTCGCCCAGTTCCATCTGGACGCGCCAGCCGTGGCCATGGTTACGGCGTCGCATAATCCAAACGGTTGGACCGGTGTAAAAATGGGATTTGAACGCCCGCTGACACACGGGCCGGATGAAATGAATGAACTGCGCGACATAGTGCTTGGCGGCCACGGAAAAACTGCCCCAGGCGGGCGGTATGAGTATATCGACGGCGTAAAAGAAGCCTATCTAGATGATCTGGTGGGTGACTTCAAAATGACCCGCAAGCTAAAGGTTGTGTGCGGCACCGGAAACGGCACAGCTTCGGCCTTTGCTCCGGAATTGTTCGAGCGGATTGGTGTTGAAGTTGTACCGCTTCACAACCGGCTTGATTACACGTTTCCACATTACAACCCAAACCCCGAAGCGATGGAAATGCTGCATGATATGGCAGATGCGGTGAAAAATTCCGGTGCTGATCTGGCCCTTGGATTTGATGGTGACGGCGACCGCTGCGGCGTGGTTGACGACGAGGGTGAAGAGATATTCGCCGATAAGGTCGGCGTGATCATGGCGCGGGATTATGCGAAGCTGTATCCGAATTCAATCTTCGTGGCCGATGTGAAATCAACCGGCCTGTTTCTCACCGATCCTGTGCTGATCGAAAATGGGGCGAAGACCGACTATTGGAAGACTGGGCATTCCTACATCAAGCGCCGGGCACACGAACTGGACGCGCTTGTTGGCTTTGAAAAGAGCGGTCACTATTTTTTCAATCCGCCGATTGGTCGCGGGTATGACGATGGGCTTGTCTCTGCTCTGGCGATCTGTGACATGCTGGACCGCAACCCTGACAAGAGCATGGCAGACCTGAAGCGCGCGCTCCCCAAAACCTGGGGGTCGCCCACCATGTCGCCGCATTGTCCCGATGACAAGAAATACGCTGTGGTTGATCGTATGGTCGCACGCATTCAAGGCATGGCTGACAAAGGCGAAGAGTTGATTGGGCAGAGCATACGCAGTGCCGTGACTGTGAACGGTGTCCGCGTAACCGTTGCTGATGGCACCTGGGGCCTGATCCGTGCCTCTTCCAACAAACCGGGACTGGTGGTGGTTGTGGAAAGCCCCACGAGTGAAGAAAACAAAGTGGCTATGTT
>NVTR01000079.1 GCA_002732955.1 Marinosulfonomonas sp. | reverse complement strand
TTCGCCGTCGTGCCGATGGCCTTCATGGAAAAGTACAACCTCTCGCCAAGCATCGTAAACGTAAACGGCGGTGCCTGTGCGCTAGGTCACCCCATCGGTGCTTCCGGGGCCCGCATCATCGTCACCCTGCTGAATGCGCTGGAAACCCGCGGCCTGAAACGTGGCCTAGCCGCCATCTGCATCGGCGGCGGCGAAGGCACAGCCATCGCGATTGAGCTGGTATGATCAACTATGCCACCCTCGCCAAAACCATCCAGAGCCTGACCGAGGGCGAAACAGATCAGGTCGCGTTAATGGCCACCGTAGCGTGCGAAATCCACCATGCCGATACGCGTTTCGACTGGACCGGTTTCTACCGCGTCACTGGCCCGGAAATGCTGAAAATCGGCCCCTATCAGGGCAACCACGGCTGCCTGAGCAKCCCGTTTTCCCGCGGCGTCTGCGGTGCAGCAGCAAGCACTGGCCAGACACAGCTCGTCAAAGACGTTGAYGCCTTCCCCGGCCACATCGCCTGCGCCAGCAGCACCCGCTCCGARCTGGTRAWCCCGGTATTCSAYGGCGCTGGCACCTTGATCGGAGTTTTCGACATCGACAGCAAACTACCGGATGCGTTCACTGAATCCGACGCGTTTGAGATCGAGAACATCCTCGCCTCAACCTTCGGAGCCCTGAAATGAAAACCGGATCATGCCTGTGCGGTGGCGTAACCTATGAACTAACCGAACCCCTGCGAAGTTCAGTCGCCTGCCACTGCACCCAATGCCGCAAAACCAGCGGCCACTACTGGGCGGCGACCCAGATATCTAATGACCGGTTTCGCTTAACCAAGGACGACACGCTGCAATGGTACCAATCCTCCGRAACAGCTCGSCGGGGCTTTTGCAACAYCTGCGGSKCCAGCCTGTTYTGGCAAAAGGACGGTGAAGCCGCCACCAGCATCGCATCGGGCACGATTGACGGGGCAACCGGGATCAAAACGGACCGGCACATATATGTCGAGGATAAGGGCGACTATTATGAGGTTGAGGGGTAGGACAGGAATCACCCCACCACAAACAACTTCTGCGCAGACTGCTTTACTCGCTCAATATACTGCGCTTGCGTCCAGCCACAGTCAAACCGCAGCTTTTCCCAATTGCCAACTGACAACAGCGCCCACAGCAAATCAGTAGCCACCGACACCGGATATTCAGCCCGCAAACTTCCATCCCGTTTCAGTGCAACAATCGCCGCTTCGCAACCCTCACGCATGTCCTGCATCCGCTTGTCCCAGGCCTGCGCCGCCGCCTCATCGGTCGCCGCCATCGCGATCAGCGGTCGCGCCACGCCGTATATTTCCGGAATATACCCGCCCCAGGCAGCAATAAACGCACCCAGWCGTTYAACGCCTGTCGCAGCTTGCCGACTGGCCGCCAACCGCTCATCCGAGCCATATAAACGGTCCAGATAATACGTGGTTTCGATCAGCAATTCAGCCCGCGTTTCAAAATGCAGRTATAGCGCCTGGCGCGATATCCCGGCNGVCYTNGGCRATRTCRSTCATYCGAACTTCTTTGCCRYCGCTGGCTTCAAGCAATTTTGCAGTGGCCASCAGAATTCGATCACGGGTTGAAAGATTTTTACTTGACATMATGTCAAGTCGCACATACTTGACGCCATGTCAATTGACACAGTGTCAAGTAAAGGAATCCGATATGAAACTCACAATTTTCGGCGCAACTGGCGGGGTAGGGGCCAACCTGACCTCTCAGGCTATTGCCAATGGCCATAATGTCCGTGCTGTCTCCCGACACCCCGACAAAATCCACCAATCTTCGCCGCTACTCGAAAAGATTAACGGCGACGTCCTCGACCTGGCTCTGGTTAAATCAGCCATCGAAGACGCCGACACGGTATTCTGCGCGCTGGGTATGCCGCTGATGAACAACGACAGGCTTCGCACCAAAGGCACCCGAAATATTATCAACGCGATGAACCAAACCGGTGTGAAACGCCTGATCTGCTTGTCAGGTCTCGGCGCCGGCGATAGCCGGACCCTTCTGCCAGCGCTGCACCGCTACGTGCTGCGCCCAACACTTATGCGYCGCCTCTACAAGGATCATGAAGCGCAGGAAAAGCTGGTCATGCAATCAAACCTGGATTGGACBCTTGCGCGCCCCGGTTCTTTCGTCGTTGGCAGCCAAACCGGAAAATACCACCATGGATTCACTGCGAAAATCGCAGACCTGACATTCAAAATATCACGCGAAGATGTGGCAGATTTCATGCTCGCCCAACTTGACAGTGACACCTACGCGCGCCGCGCCGTGAACCTGTCATACTGATTCAACCAAAGGACCAGGTAACCGGCAGGGCGAGGTGCCACCCCGCCAATCGCCCAGGAGTTTTCCGAAAACTCTTGCAAAAATCATTCAGAATGATTTTTCACCCTTGCGTACAAAGGCAACACTTCTCCCCCACTCCCCGCCATGTTACGCCGCTCCCTATGGACACCTACGCCCCGCCAAMCGACCCGCTGAATATCCTCCACCATGAYCACGAACTGCTGCTGGTGGACAAACCCCCGGGCTTGCTCTCGGTTCCCGGCAAAGGCGAACACCTTGCCGATTGTTTGATCACCCGTGTCCAGAAAGTCTTTCCCGAAGCCCTTCTGGTGCACCGCCTCGATCGCGATACATCCGGSGTCATGGTATTTGCGCTGACCCGCCACGCGCAGCGCCATCTGGGTCTGCAATTTGAAAAACGCCAGATGAAAAAGGCATATGTAGCGCGCGTCTGGGGACACGTCGCCGAGAAAACCGGCACTGTCGATCTGCCGCTGATCGTCGACTGGCCCAACCGGCCCCTGCAAATGGTTGATCACGAAAACGGCAAACAGGCGATCACCGACTGGCGTGTGCAACGCTACGGCGACGCTGAGACCCGCATCCGCCTGTTCCCGCAAACMGGCCGTTCCCATCAGTTGCGCGTTCATATGCGTGAAATCGGTCACCCGATTCTGGGCGACCCGTTATACGCCACAGGCGAAGCCCGGGATGCCCCGCGCCTGATGCTGCACGCCGAAAGCCTGCGTCTGCGCCACCCCGATGGTGGTAAGGGGCTGACTTTCAAGGCGAAATGCGGGTTTTAACAGATTTTACATCGCCGGATTTATTGCTATCTTTGTCAGRTTAMAWAGGRWCAAWTCRMACMATGCAGGCYGCSGCATTCATYATYCAYYTGGAACGAGCMGTWKCKMGAAAACCGCARGTAGATTGGCTRARATCCAACCTGCCAMTMRCRGCYGAAATTCTGCCRGCRGTRGAYGGYGCRAARCTAACAGCRGCYGAAAAAMAATCGGTATATCARCGSYATATCCACCGCCCGCACTATCCGTTTGCCCTGCGCGACGCCGAAATCGGCTGTTTCCTGAGCCATAGAAATACCTGGGCCGAAATCGTGAAGCGTAATCTGGATTACGGGTTGATTGTGGAAGATGATATAACTCTGGAACCCGAAGTATTTATGACAGCTTACGCACTGGCCACGCGTCACATATCGGATGCAGGCTACATACGGTTTCCGTGGTTCGATAAAGAAAAGCCCGCAAGTGTTCTTGATCAGCAGGGAAATACCCGCCTTTTTACAGCCAAACGAACCGGGCTTGGGATGCTGGCGCAACTGGTGTCCCAATCTGCTGCCCGACACCTGCTTGAGGCAACGCAACAATTTGATCGCCCGGTGGATACAATGTTGCAGATGCACTGGGTCACAAAACAACCGATTGCGTCGGTGTTTCCCAGCGGTGTGTCTGAAATCTCGGCAAATCTTGGTGGATCAACAATAGGGCGCAAAAAATCGCTTGGTCAGAAACTTCGGCACGAAATATTACGCCCATGGTACAAGTCGCAGATTGCAATACGCAATTCTATCAGGCATGACSCGMACRGRWRATMGAYGGGYRTYYKGACCCTYYGGSTRRRYTRAAYAGGARYRWKAATATGAAGGGGTACATTTTGCTGTCTGAAGGGCGCAGCGGCTCAAACTGGCTRTCSTCRATGGCYAAYAATWCCARGGTAATGGGGCAATGCTCCGAGTGGTTGGGGCGGGAATATTTTGACAAAGACCTTAGGGAATTTGGTGAAGACGAGTTTTTTGACGTCGTTTTGGAAAAGGCCAAGACCKATAACGATCGTTTTGCGATAAAGATTTTTCCCCGTCATGTGCATAGCATTTACCTGAACATTGGCTTCGACTTCATTCACAAGTGCATGCAGGAACATGAAACAAAGCTGGTAGTGCTAAAACGGCGAGACACATTGGCTCAGGCGATCTCTTGGGTGCGCGGAATTCAAACCAAACAGTGGACCAGTCGCAATACCAAAAATGGCAAAGAGGCCTATGATTTTCCGGCTATTTGTCGGGCSTATTTTTATATTAGTCGAAGCTATCAGTATTGGGACGCTTATTTGGGTGTGAATCAATACGATTTTGATAGCTTTGTGTACGAAGACTTGCTTCCTGATCCTGCGGGCTACCTCGAAAGTTTAACAGAATTTCTTGACGTTAATTATGAAGGAGAGTGGGAAACCGAATTGCGTATTCAGCGGGATAATAAGACCAACGATTGGCTGGAAAGATTTCGTGAAGACGTAAAGAAACAAGGTGTAATCGGCTATTCCGGGCCCTTTGGMGCATACGGTTCATTTTCGTTGGACGAACCTCGCGTTCAATCAAGTAGAAAACGACAGGCAAAAGCTGTTGTAAAAAAGTTCAAAGGGATTTTTGAATAGGGCTTGTGCTGAATATAATTTTCAGGGTCGATAAATCCAYTCGGAYTTCTTTTTCTTGAAGAAATACCTGCGGTAATTGGGGTCCATGGCTTTTGCAAATACCGAACGTCGCTTCTTGTCTGGCATCTTGGCTGAACTGTCGCGGCCAAGCATTGTTGTCTGGCTCTGATCAATCGGTGGGTGTTCGACGATCCGTGGGACAATACAACTGGTTTTCATTTGCAGGATATCAAATCCCCAATCCGCCACGCCGGTAATGGGAACCGACCTTTCATAGATCGTCTTTGCACCATTGGCGGTGACGTAATAGGCAACAGCACCCCATGGGGCCTTGAGGGGAACCCGCAACTCATGTTTGTCCGTCAGCTTCTGTCTGGGTCGATTAATTACGCGCGTGTTGTGGTGATAAAGCAGGATTAAGTCGTCCTTGGATTTTTCCAACGCGCCCGATTTGACAAGTTCGCCAAACTCTTCTGACAATATCGCGTCGTCTTCCAGAATAATGCAGGGTTCGGAAATGTTATCGACGATGTGTTTACAAGCAAATGCGTGGGTTAGCGCGCAGGCTATTTCGGTCGTGGTTATTTTTCGCCAGTGGTCTTTTAGCGCTTCATGGTCCACAAGTTTGTTGAGTTTTTCGGGTATGCCATTACGGCCATTAATGGCATCGAAGAACTCAAAATCCAATTGTTGCTTTTCAAGTTGRGAAGAAATTTCCAGYTTACGTTTATCGTCGCCTGGCAAGGTAATRACTAAAATATGCATGTTCGTGTACTAAAAAGAATAGCGGCCCGGGTAAAGCCCCGGGCCGCATCAACTTACTCTTCGTTAGCAACTTCTTGCCCAGTTGCCTGATCCACCATCTTCATGGCCAGACGCACCTTGCCGCGATCATCAAAGCCCAGCAGCTTCACCCAGACTTCCTGACCTTCCTTCAACACATCCGACGGATGGTTCAGGCGGCGGTTTTCAATCTGCGACACATGCACCAGACCATCACGCTTACCAAAGAAGTTCACGAACGCGCCAAAGTCGACGATCTTCACAACCTTACCTTTGTAGATCACGCCTTCTTCCGGCTCGGCCACAATCGCGTGGATCATGTCATAGGCGGTCTTGATGCTATCGGCATTAGGTGAGGCAATCTTGATGATACCTTCGTCGTTGATATCGACCTTAGCGCCCGACACTTCAACGATCTCGCGGATCACCTTACCGCCTGTACCAATCACTTCACGGATCTTGTCGGTTGGCACCTGCATGGTYTCAATGCGYGGCGCATGGACTGAGAATTCAGCCGTATCCGACAGCGCCTTGTTCATCTCACCTAAGATATGCAAACGCGCATCACGCGCCTGCGCCAATGCYTCGCCCATGATCGCAGGYGTAATCCCGGCAATCTTGATATCCATCTGCAAGGATGTGATCCCRGCYTCRGTACCAGCMACTTTGAAGTCCATATCGCCCAGRTGRTCTTCRTCACCCAGAATGTCWGTCAAAATCGCGTACTTACCGCTRTCTTCMAGGATCAGACCCATGGCRATACCMGCCACCGGTGCYTTCAGCGGWACACCCGCATCCATCATRSWCARMGAACCACCRCAAACYGACGCCATCGAACTTGAGCCGTTGCTTTCRGTGATCTCMGACACAACCCGAACAGTATACGGGAAATCGGTGGCCGCMGGCAAAACCGCCTGCAACGCGCGCCATGCCAGTTTACCATGACCGATTTCACGACGACCGGTAAAGCCAAAGCGCCCGACTTCGCCAACCGAATAGGGTGGGAAGTTGTAATGCAGCATGAAGTTCGACTTATACATACCCGGCAACGCATCAATCATCTGCTCATCGTCGCCAGTCCCMARSGTGGTCACAACCAACCCTTGCGTTTCGCCGCGYGTRAACAAAGCCGACCCGTGCGTGCGTGGCAAAAACCCGGTTTCCGCMACAATCGGACGCACAGTCGTCGTGTCACGCCCGTCAATCCGCTTGCCGGTCTTCACCACGTCACCGCGCAAAATACCCGCTTCCAGACCCTTCATGGCGGACCCAAGGTTGGCATCCTCCAGTTCATCGTCCTTCAGCTTRCCCATGATCACATCACGCGCCGCAGCCACAGCCGCCGTGCGTTCCTGCTTGTCGGTCAGCTTGAACGCCTTGCGCATTTCCTTTTCACCGGCCTTGGCCACAGCCTTGGACAGCTTGGAATAATCMGGYGCCTGATAATCAAACGGCTCCTTGGCGCAATCCTCGGCCAGATCAATGATCAGATCAATCACCGGCTGGATTTGCTCATGGGCGAAATTAACCGCGCCCAGCATTTCGTCCTCGGACAGCTCATAGGCTTCTGATTCAACCATCATCACCGCGTCTTTGGTTCCGGCAACMACAAGGTCCAGACGCTGYTCTGGCTTGTTCTTCAGATCGTGCATGTCGTCGATTTCCGGGTTCAGGATGTATTCACCATCCTCATACCCCACGCGACAGGCCGCAATCGGCCCCATGAACGGGGCACCAGATATTGTCAGCGCAGCCGAGGCGGCAATCATCGCCACCATATCCGGGTCATTGACCAGATCGTGCGACAATACCGTACAGATCACCAGAACTTCGTTCTTGAAGCCCGGCACAAACAGCGGGCGGATCGGCCGGTCAATAAGACGCGATGTCAGCGTCTCTTTCTCAGTAGGGCGCGCCTCGCGCTTGAAAAAACCGCCCGGGATTTTCCCGGCGGCGTAATATTTTTCACCGTAGTGAACTGTGAGCGGGAAGAAATCCTGCCCCGGTTTTTGCTTCTTTGCAAAAGTCACGTTGGCCATCACGGTKGTTTCGCCCAGAGTGGCAATAACAGAGCCGTCAGCCTGGCGTGCAACCTTGCCGGTTTCGAGCGTCAGCGTTTCTTCGCCCCACTCTATGGATTTTTTAGTTTCTTTAAACATGTAAGTTTCCTATTTGCGGGCACTCCCGGCCTTCCGGGTCCCACGATTTCATAGCGGCCGAATTGCCGCCGACCCCTGATTTTTATCCTTGGRYGSMGSNGACCKMKCRMNAMATSWYKCRMWRTGCGCNCGTGYMRYNGANWYKKGGKGRGMRGRGAWSSKSSSTGDWGNDBKTSSMGARSMVCRWSNNRYSMWNKSKNCNTYGSBGGNNCCRTWCTAAGCCTATATGACCACA